>JASFTA010000011.1:0-11988 GCA_050114115.1 Desulfobacterales bacterium
TCCGCCGGGGCATCGATCAGCTGGCCCCGGAACATGGCGCCGCCGGCCAGGATCTGGCGCAGCTCCATCTTGGGCGGTAGGGTCTCGTAGTAGATCGGGCCGATGCCGGGGTGGGCGTCGCGGAAGGCTGCCATCAATTCGGCCATGGCCATGAACTGGTTGCCGGCCATGAAGATCACCAGTTCGGCCTGCGCCATATCTTCCAGGCCGTGAAGATCGTCGCCGCGTTGATCGGGAATTATCGGGTATGGCATTGGTGTTTCTGTCATATTGTTCTGCTTTCGATCTGAATTTGATGACTTCGTAGGAAGTCGAATTTGTCCGGGCTTGTCATTCTGGCGCAAGCTAGAATTCAGTAATGTCAGCATGTTTTGGATGCCGGATCCGCCATCCCGGACTTGATCCGGGACCGACATGACGAAAATGGATTTTTTTACGAGATCATCAAATTAGAAATTGTAATACTTCCTTTTTTGTCATCCGCATTGCCTTGACAAACAATTCGGGGTCGCAATCGGGATTGGTATCGGGATCGAGGGGCGCCCTGTTTCAATGGCAGAAGCAAGACGTTTTTTCGATACCGATAGCGATTTTTAGAGATATTCTTGCGGCAGCCGCAATAGAGGGCATGACGCTAGGACCACCACGCCCCTATGACATACTGAACCGCCAGGAGGATGGCAATCACAAACAGGGTGCGGCGCAGCCAGCGGCGGTAGGTTGCGGTGTCCACCCGGCCACGTAGACGAGCGCCGACCCATAGACCCGTCAGGGCCAGCAGGGCGGCCGGCAGGGTGACGATCACGATGCGGACGGTGAACATCCCGGCGGCGGCAAAAGTAACGGCCTGGGCCAGTTTGCCGGTCAGAAAGCAGAGGTTGAAGACCTGCACCGTAACCAGCGGGGCGAGGCCCAGCTCCAGGGCATAGATGATCAGGGCCGGGACGGCGGCGTTCACGGTGCCGGCCAGGATCCCGGCCGCCAGCCCGAAGACGACCATGGCCGGCCGCGGATGGTTGTGGATCCAGGGCATTCGCAGGCCACGCTGCTGAATGCCGAGGTAGAACAGCAGGACGACCGCCAGGAGCAGCTTGTAGGGGGCCGGATCGGTGCCGATCAGGAGGCGGGTGCCGCCGATGCTGCCCAGGGCCACGCACAGGGCCAGGGGCCAGAAGCGGCCGATCGAGGCCTGCCAGCGGCCGCCCCCAACAATACTGGCGACATTGATGGCCATGGTGGGAATCAGGAGTATCAGCATGGCGCTGCGCACATCCACCAGCATGGCCATCAGGGGGGTGGCCAGAAGCGGGAAGCCGAACCCCAGAAGCCCGTTCACGCCGCCGGCGATGACCAGAATCAGGGCAAGCAGCATCATTTGCAAGATGGTGAGGTCTTCGAAACCGAACATGAGATCAGGCCGCCACCAGACCGATGGCCAGCAGGAGGCTGAAGACCAGGGCCAGCATGGCCGTTCGGCCCAGTCCGTCGTTGAGGGCCTTTCCGGAAGTGGTATAGATCATTTTGATGGCGCGTGCGGCCAACGGCAGGCTCAGAAAGGGCAGCAGGATCCAGAGCGGGTAGTTGCCGGCCAGATAGGCCGCCAGCGGCACGCCATAGGTCGATCCCACCAGAAGCAGGTATTCGCGGCGCGTGGCGCGCGCGCCGATCATAACGGCCAGCGTGCGCTTGCCGGCCGCACGGTCGGTATCGATGTCCCGCAGGTTGTTCACCACCAGGATGGCGGTGATCAGCAACCCGGGCGGCAGGGACATGAACAATGCCGGCCAGCTCCAGGCCAGCGCCTGGACATAGTAGGTGCCGACAACGGCCACCGGTCCGAAAAAGATGAAAACGCATAAATCCCCCAGGCCGTGCGAGGCCATCGGGTAGGGTCCCCCACTGTAGCCCAGAACACCGGCAATCGAGGCCATGCCGATCAGCGCGATGGGCCAGCCGCCCACGATCACCAGGTAAAACCCCACCAAGCCGGCGGCCGCCAGGGTGGCGCCCATGGCCCCGCGCACGGTGGCCGGCGCGATCAGGCCGGACTGGGTTACCCGGACGGGGCCCAGGCGATCGGCCGTGTCCACCCCTTTTTTGAAATCGAAATAGTCGTTGGCCAGGTTGACGGCGATTTGCAGCAAAAGGGCGCCCGCCAGGGCGGCGGCGGCCGGCAGCAGCCGGAAGGCGCCGTCGGCCTGGGCCAGCGCGCTGCCGACGATCACGGGCGCCAGGGCGGCCGGCAGGGTACGCGGCCGGATTGCCAGCATCCAGGTCCCGATAGAGGGTCTTTCAGCCACGGGCGGTATCCTCCGCGTCCCGAGCCGGAACCCTGCCGTAGATGATCGTGACGGTGTTGAACATGCGGCGTTGATAGGCGACCTGCACCAGACCGGCGGCCCGCATGGCTTGGGTCAGCTCCTCGGGCGTTTTAAAAGCCCGGGTTGACTGGGGCAGATAGCGGTAGGCCATGGGATCGCCGCTGACAAGTCCCCCCACCATCGGGATGACCCGGTGCATGTGAAAATCGATCAGCGGTTTCAGCGGGTGCCGACCCGGGGGGGCCGTATCCAGGCAAACGATGCGCGCGCCGGGTTTGGCCACCCGGCACTGTTCGACCAGGGCCTGGTGGATATCGGCCACGTTGCGGATCAGATAGCCCGAGGTGACCGCATCGAAGGTGTTATCCGCAAAAGGCAGCGACAGGGCATCGGCGCAATACCAGCGCAGCCGCGGCCGCCAGGGCCCGGAACACCCTTTTTGAAGCATCGCGAGCGTAAAGTCAGCGGCCGTAACCTTCAGTGACGGATTGTGAATCCAGGCCGCCTTGGCGATCCCCCCGGTGCCGCAGCCGATATCGAGCAGCCGCCCACCGTTGGGCAGATCCGCGCGGCGCACCACCTCGCGCTGCCAGCTTTGATCGCAGCCGAAGGTCATCAGGTGATTCATCAGGTCGTAGCGCAGGGCGATACGGGCGAACATCGCGCGCACGGTGGCTGCTTTTTCATGGGGGGTCGGAAGCGTCACGACGCGGGGCCTTCTTCGAGACGCCGGTGACGGTTGATGCGGCGCTCCAGTCCGTAGACCGCGAAATAGAGCAGCAGACCCAGCAGGCTCATGCCCAGGATGCCGGCGTACATCTGGGGATAGAGCAGGATCTGATAGGTCTCCACCACGATGTAGTAGCCCAGACCGTAAGTCGTCAACGACTGTTCGGCAATGAAGAGGACGGCCACCGCCGTACCGATGGAGACCCGCAGGGCGGTCAGCACGGCCGGCAGCGAGGCCGGCAGGTAGACGTATCGGAACAGGGCCCGCCGTCCGGCGCCCAGCGAGCGAACGGACATGATCAGGTCGTGGTGCAATCCGGCTGCTTCGTCGCGCACGACCACCATGATCGGGAAGAAGATGATCAGGGCGATGAGGAAGATTTTACTCAGGTCGGTAATCCCCATCAGGACATAAATCACCGGGAGCAGGACGATCTTGGGGATCGGGTAGACAATCGCGATCAGGGGCGCGAAGAGCCGGTTGAGGGCCGGCAGCTGGCCCAGGGCCAGGCCGGCCGGCACCGCCGTGGCCACGGCCAGCAGGATGGCCGCCAGCACACGACCGGCACTGGCCAGAAAATGCAGTCCCAGCTCGGCGAGGATCAGGCGGCCGAACAGCGGCAGCACGGCCAGGGGCGAGGGCAGGATCGGGCGGTTGATCAATGCGGCCGCAAGCAGCCACAGGAGGAGAAACATGGCCACGCCGGTCAGAAAGGATGCCAGAGAGCTGCCGGGTTTCATGTCAATTCCTCCAGCAGGGTGCGGATATTGGCGCATTGGCGGCTGAAGGCCGGATCGTCCGAAGGGTTGGACAGGGCATTGCAGGAATTCTCCACCAGGCGGGGGCGGCGGTTGGTCTCCCGGGCCAGAACCAGGATTCGGTCCCCCATGCGCACGGCTTCTTCGATGCGGTGGGTCACGATCACCGTCGTGAGATCGGACTCGCGTTTGAGGCTCAGGACGAGCTGCTGCAGACGTTCGCTGGTCGGGGCGTCCAGGGCGGAGAAGGGCTCGTCCATCAGCAGGACGTCGGGATCGAGGGTCATGGTGCGGGCGATGGCCGTGCGTTGGCGCTGTCCCCGGGAGAGCTGCCCCGGGAATTGATGCCGCAGGGCCGCGAGGCCCAGGCGCTGGAGCCAGTAGTTCACCTTCTCCCGGCCCAGGCCGGCATCGATTTCGAAATCGCGGGGGGCATGTTTGCCGTCCGGACCGTAGAAGCGGCGGATTTTCAACCCCAGGGCCGCGTTGGCCGCTACGGTGGCCCAGGGCAGGAGTCCATGATCCTGGAGGATCAGACCGGTTTCCGGACGCGGCCGGTCCAGAGGCCGGCCGTCGATATGAATGGCGCCCCGGCCCGGACGGTACAGACCGGCCAGAAGATACAGCAGGGTGGTCTTGCCGCAGCCCGAGGGGCCGATCACCGCTATGATCTCACCGCGTTCGATCGACAGACGGAACTTTTCGAACAGGGAGGGTTGATCGCGGTAGGCAAAGGTGATCGTGCGGACGTCAATCATGGCAGGTCCCAACCGGCATCAGGGCCGGCCTGATGGGGCGGGGCGGATGAAACGATCGGTGACCGAATCGCGGTAGGGCAGCGGTGCGGACAACAGACCGCGGGCTTGCATCCACGCCATGACATCCTGCCACTGGGCCTCGGTGGGTACCCGATCGCGCGCGAAAGGCGGGATACGAAAACTGGCGCGGACATTGGGCGGCACCCTGATTTTTTCCAGCATTAGAGCCCGGTGGGATTGTGGATCGGCGTTGAGCGCTTCGACCGCACGCTGCCACCCTGTGATGAATCCCTGGATCTGTTCGGGTTTGTCTTCGATGGCCGTGATGGCAAACGTGAGGATGCTCAGGCTTTGATCAGCCACGGCTGTATCGTCGGCCACCAGGATGGCGCCGGCCTGGATGGCGCTCATGGCCAAGGGATCGGGCAGCATGGCTGCCGGCAGGCGCCCCTGCAACAGGAGCTGATAGCGCTCCGGGATAGCCGGCACCGACTGCTTGCGGATTTGATCGGGTGGCAGCCCGGCGTTCTGCAACAGCCGGTCGGTGACATATTCAATAATGGTATGCCGCGAAATGGCGATCGGGACGTCGGCCAGGGCGCTGACGCCCGGATAGTTGCTCCCCGGGGCGGCCAGGAGGCGAAAAAGCGGGTATTCCGGTCGGGCGTTGCGCACCACGGTGACGATCCGGACGCGGGGCTGATCGCGGTTGAAATTGGCGCTGCTGATGATTTCATTGAGCATGCCGTCGATCTGGCCGGATTGCATCAGCTGGTCGCGTTCCGCCGCGCTGGCGACGGCGACCGGTTCCACCGTGACGCCGGCGGCTTCAAAGAAGTTGTCACGGTCGGCCACATAAAACGGCAGGCTGTCGATGATCGGCAGCAGGGCGATGCGGAGGGGCTGTTGGGCCACGGCCGGCAGGGGCCCGATCAGGGCCGGCCCAACGATCAGAATGACCCACCAAATCCAGGAAGAGCGTCGATGAACAAGACGATGGCCAACAGCTGGCAAGGGCATGGCGACAGATCCTCATGGCGAAAAATCGTTTGCTGGTTTCAGATATCAGAAAAAATAGAATCCTGAAAGTCGAAACCTGAGCATCGCCATAAACGCCGTCAACGACCACAACCCCTCCGGGAGGGGTCAGGTCATGATTTGAGATAGGACCTATCCAAATGATGTTGATGGGAAAGTCCGGTCCGGCCTGAAACGAAAAGAGCGGCGATGTTCAGACCGAACGCGGCGGCAGGACGTCACAAAACCCTTAGGTGTTGTGGAAAAAGGGTCGCGGCAACTCGACGACGATCGGAAACACCGGGCTGATGTCGGGCCCGACGGCACTCAAGCCATCCGCGTTTTCGGTGATCGAAATAATCACCCCGTAAGCGAAGCTCACGATATTGCGAGAGATCGGATAGAAAACCTGAAAATGATCGCTGCTGACGGCCAGCAGCTTGACGTTCTGAATTTCCGCGGGATTGCCGTAGGTCATGCCGATCATACGGCCTTCGTAGATCTGCAAGCGGTCTTCAAGGGAGGCGGCCGGACGATGATCCGTCGGCTGGGATGCGAAGGCGTCGGCGGGTTCCGGCCCCGGGGCCTCGGCTGCCTCCGGGGGCGGGTATTCGATATAATCGAAAGCGCCCGCGTGTTCCTCGATATCTTCAGGGGCCAGTTCCTCGACTTCAATATCGAGGGCGTCATCCTCTGGCTCCGGGTCTTCGGCCGCTAGGGATTCTTCCGGCGCATGGTCGTCATCAGCGAGGTCGGCGTGCGCTTCTTCCCGGCGGCGGGCTTCAGCTTCCAGCCGCTCCTGGGCTTCCTGCTGCAGGCGCAGGGCTTCATTCCTTTCGTCTTCCTCTTGCTGGCGCCGAAGTGCTTCGGCGGCTTCCTCCTCTTCCAGCCGGCGTTGCTCCGCTTCGCGCTGGGCGCGTTCTTCCTCCTCGCGCTTCAGGGCCTCGGCCTTCTCGTCTTCCTCCTGCTGGCGCCGAAGTGCTTCGGCGGCTTCCTCCTCTTCTTCCTTCTGGCGTTGGCGTTCCGCGGCCTGCGCGGCTTCCTCTTGTTCGCGTTCAAGGGCGGCGGCCTGCTCTTCCTTTTCCAAGCGCGCTTGTTCTTCCTGCTCGCGCTTCAAGGCCTCAACCTTCTCCAATTCTTCTTTCTGTCGCCTGAGGATGTCCGCGCGCCGCTGGGCTTCCAGTTGGCGTTCTTCTTCAAGGCGCTTTTGCTCTTCCTCCCGGCGCTGGCGTTCTTCCTCTTCTTGGCGGCGCGCTTCAGCCTCCTGCCGCTCCTGCGCTTCTTTCTGCAGGCGTCGTTCTTCGGCTTGTTTTGCTTCTTCGATCCGGCGGGCTTCCGCCTCGCGGCGGGCCTGCTCTTCCTGCTCACGCTTCAGGGTTTCAGCTTTTTCCTGCTCTTCGATATGCCGCCGAAGGGCTTCCGCCTTTTCAAGCTCCTCATAATAGCGTGAGAAATTAATGCCGCACTGCGTGCATTCTTCGGCCAGGAAGTTGTTGGCGTGGCCGCAGTTGGGGCAGGTAATCGTTTTGACTTTCATGGCTCAGCAGTCCTTTTGCCCGGAACGCTCGCGGGTTGTTCCGGTGCCGTAGCGAAACCGTTGTATGGGGCGTCAGAATCATTGCCGCCATCCGACCGGCCTCGGCGGTTGAAATCTTCCCACTTGGCCGCCGCGGTCGAGGCGTGTCCATCTGCTTGACCCCATGAATAAAAATGCCCCCAAACGGGGCAACATGCGACAATTCTAAAAGACATTCCAAATGCTGTCAAATGGAAATCCCGATCGCCTAAACGGTTGCGGGTATCGACCTTGGGGATCGAACAGTTGACAGGCGGTCTCCGGATTTCTATATCCTAAAGGCGCCAAACAGCTGCCGATAACGGTTGACGATCAGCGGATGGATCGATCAATGGATAAACACAAAAAAGTCGCCGAATTGAAAACCCGGCTCAAAGCCGCGGCCCGTGATCGCCTTGAGCGTTTCGTCCTTGCGGGCGGGCAGGTAAGGGGGGCTCTGGTCAATGGTACTGGCCTGGTGGGTAAAATGCGCCAGGCGCATCAACTCGGGATCCTCGAAACGCTGGTGCTGGGGCATGCTTATCTGGGCGCACTTCTGATGGCATCCACGATGAAGGGCGAGGAACGCGTGGCCCTGCAGGTCGATTGCCGCGGTCCTATCAAAGGGTTGATCGTGGAGGCCAATGCCCGCATGGAAGTTCGCGGTTACCTCCAAAGGGTGCCGATTCCGATCGACAAGCCCCTGGATGATTTTAACCTGGCCCCGTTCTTCGGGGCTGGTGTGCTGAGGATTTCGCGCTATTTGCAGGGGGCCGCCGCGCCCTTCGTGGGGACGGTGGATCTGCAATACGGTAATTTGGCCGAAGATTTGACCTACTACTACCTTTCTTCGGAGCAGATCCACACGGCCTTCAACCTGAGTGTGCAGTTCGATCGGCAAGGTCGTGTAACCGGTGCCGGCGGTCTCTTCGTGCAGCGCATGCCCGACTGCCGGGAGGACACGGCACGGGAACTGGAACGCCTCGTTACGACGCTGCCGCCGCTGGGCAAGTCACAGGCGCAGGAACGGGAACCGCAGACTCTGATAACGGAGGAATTCGCCGCCCTGGCACCCGTCGTCAAAGACAGTCGCCGGGTCGATTTCTTCTGTCCCTGTCAGCGCAGTCGGTTTCAACGGTTGCTGGCCATGTTGCCGGCGGATGATCTGGAAGATATAAAGACGAAGGGGCCTTTCCCGGTTGAGTTGCGTTGCAACTACTGCAACCAGATCTATGCCTTTTCGCAGGATCAGCTGGCCGGCCTTTAATCCGGATAGCCGCCGGGGCGCCATTCGCCGTCCGGGCGTGTTGTTGGTGATCAGTTGAGGCCCTTGTTGATCAGAACCCCGATACAGGTCACCAGGTAGATGGCAACGACGATGATCATCCACTCCTTAAAGCTGAGTTCGTCCATAAAACGTTTGATCTTGGCTTTGAGGTAGCGCTGAAAATTTTTTTTCTCGTTGGCTTCTTCCGCTTTTTTCAGACCGGCCTCCAATCGGGAGAGCCGTTCTTCGACGTTTTGAATCATCATGATTGCTCCTGCTGCGGGCACGGTCAGAGACACGGTGCCTGGCTACACCCGCCGGGCGTTATGCCGGGGCGCTGGGCATGATCGCAGTGGCACGCCTCTGCGGGTCGTTGGATGAATTTTGCGTTTTAAGTCAATGATATAATAAAGAAATTGATGCCGATCCTTATAGGGGCGTGCCCCCGTCTATATCCAAGAAATGGAAAGGTGTCAATGCAACCTGTGGTCCCGACCGCTGTCCGGCCGGTGCGTCCCTTGAAAGGCACGGGACCGGGACGCGGAGGGCCCCAAGCACATTCGAGGCTTGTTCACCATGACACCCAGGTTTACGCCCGGTATCGATTACATCTACCCCACCGCCGATAGATCCGGACGGGCCTTTGTCTACCGGGGCGACCGTCTTCTGGTAAAAGCCAGCGACCAGGGACCCGCGCCGCTTGAAGCCGACGATTGGGTCGACACCTTGCCGATTGCCGGCCCTCAGCGGCTGGCGCTGGGGCAGATCGGAGGTGAGATCTGTTGGGCCCAGCGTCTGGACGACGATTGGCAGCCGCCTTCCGACTGGCACTTTGAAGGCCTGCGCAGCCTGTTCGGTCGCATGGCCGACGCCCCGATGGCCGCCGCGGGCTACGGTCTCCAGATCGTCAAATGGGTGGAGGCCCAGCGCTTCTGCGGCCGTTGCGGTGCCCCCACGGCCTTGGGCCGCGGGGTCCGCATGCTGCAGTGCACTCGCTGCGAGCACGCCCTATTCCCTCAGGTTTCACCGGCGGTGATCGTCGCCGTGATCTCCAGGGATCGACTGCTATTGGCGCGCGCCGGGCGTTTCGCCGGCCGGATGTTCAGCGTGCTGGCCGGGTATGTGGAGCCCGGTGAAACCTTGGAGGAATGCGTGCGGCGGGAGGTGTTTGAGGAAGTCGGCCTCCAGATCGGCCGGATCCGCTATTTCGGAAGTCAGCCCTGGCCCTTCTCGGGATCCCTGATGGTGGCGTTCACGGCGGTGCATACCGGGGGTACGATCGCCGTGGATCACAAGGAAATTCTGGAAGCCGGTTGGTTCACGCCGCAGAACCTGCCCGAGATTCCCAGCAAGATGAGCATCGCCCGTCAGTTGATCGACTGGTTTGTCGCGCATTACGGAACCAACCAGGTTTGATCACGCATAAGCCGCCGCCAGGCGTGGGTCGTCGTAGTCGATGAACGCGCCGCTCAGTTCGGCCGGCGCGGCCAACGCCAGCCAGGCCGCCGCCCGCGCGGGAATCTCGGGGGCCAGCAGTTGGCCCCGGTCTTTCAAGGCTTGAAAATAGGCGCTCTTGTCGGGTGTCATCACGGACGGTCCCGCCTGACGAATCAGCTCCTGCATGGCGGTATCCACGACACCCGGGCGCAGGGCCACGGATGTGATGGCCGGCTCTTCGGCCGCCAGCTGGCGGGTAAAATGGGTGAGGGCGGCTTTGGCCACACAATAGGCGCTCCATCCCTGAATCGCTTTGACCGCCGCACCGGAACTGATGTTCACGATTCGGCCGCCGACGGCGCGCAGGTGAGGGACGGCCGCTCGGCTAAGATAAAACGGTCCCAGAAGATTGACGGCCAGGTTGTACTGCCAGGCCCCCGGGTCGGCATCCGCAATGCGGGACACCGGTGCCAGAATCCCGGCGTTGTTCACCAGGGCGTCCAACCGTCCGAAGGTGCCGAGGGTCTCGCGGACAACATCTGCACAGGCGCCCGGGTCGGCAATGTCGGCGGCGATCGGGTGGACACGCTCCCCGTGGGAGGCGCTTGACTTTGCGGATCCGGCCGCTGTTGATGAACGGGCCACGGCCACAACGCTTGCGCGGGCCTGGCGCAGTCGATTCACGATGGCGGCGCCGATACCCCGGGAGGCCCCGGTGACGATGACCACAGGCGGAGCGCTCATGGAGCTGGCCCCCGGGGCGTCGGCGGCTGGATTCGGCCGGTTTGGAAAGGGAAGGCGCCGCGGGCACGGTCTGCGAAATAGCGTCGGAGCGTTTCGTCGATCACCTTGAAAGCGATTTGGTTCCAGGGCACGGAATGTTCGTCGAAAAGGCGAACTTCCCGGCTTTCCGCGCCGGCTTCGAAATCATCGGCGACCAGGCGGGCGCGAAACATCAGATAAAGCTGGTGGATGAAGGTCAGATCGAAAAGACAGTAGGGCGCGGGGTCGCGGACACGCGCGCGGGCTTCCTCCCAGGTTTCACGACAGGCGCCCTCGACCGCGGTTTCGCCGTTTTCGAGATAGCCGGCCGGGAGGGTCCACAGACCGGCCCGCGGCTCGATGGCACGGCGGCACAGGAGAATGCGTCCTTGCCATTCGGGGATCAGGCCCACCACCAGTTTGGGATTCTGGTAATGAATCTGTTGGCAGGCGGAGCAAACATGGCGTAGCCGGTCGTCCCCCCGGGGGACCTGCTGGTTGACCGGGGCGCCGCAATGCGGGCAGAAATTCATAGCAAACCGGATGGATTGAAGGTGGCTGTTTTTCAACCGATAGAAGGCTGACGGCCGCTGACCGTAGCACAGTAAGCGGTGATTGCCAATTGCTAAGCCGGCATCGTTTGCCGAAGGACCGTTTACTTTCGGGCCCGTACCCACTAAGATTGGAATCACGAGTGTCGATTCTGGAATGGCATATTTTGGTTCAGGCCCCCGCTTTTCGGCGGGATTTCACGCCGTTTTTAATCGATGGTCGGTGTTCAACAAACCGCAGCGATTTTTATACCGACGGCACGGCTGTCGTCGCGCAAGCGACGCGCAATCCAATTTCGTCGAGGATTTAAAAAGAGCGCGAACGCCGACCTGGGCCGAAAGATGCCTCCTATGGATGGACACTAATAATGGGGAGCATATCGACATGAAGTTGATGATCTGTGGAAAAGGTGGGTGTGGTAAAAGCACCATTGCCGTATTGATGAGCCGTACCTTTGCCGGCATGGGGCGACGGGTTTTACTGGTGGACGCCGACGAGTCCAATGTGGGCCTGCACCGCCTGACCGGTACCGCCCCGGCCGCAACGCTGCTGGAGACCCTGGGCGGACGCAGTGCTCTGCGGCCCAAGTCCCGGGATCCGTTTGCGGCGGCCTGTCATCTTTTTTACGATCAACCCTTTGCCCTGGAAGATATCCCGGAAAACTGCACGCCCGGGGTGGACGGGGTGCGCTTGTTGAAAATTGGCAAAATTCAGCATTTCGGTGAAGGTTGTGCCTGCCCCATGGGGGGTATCCTGAGACCGCTGCTGGCCAACCTGCAGGCGGGGACCGATGATCGCATCGTGGTCGACACGGCCGCCGGCGTCGAGCAT
>JASFTA010000012.1:0-11109 GCA_050114115.1 Desulfobacterales bacterium
CCACGGCGTCAAGTCCTGCTGTGTTTCGATTGCTTTTGCCGCCGATGATCAAATCCAGGTGGGCGTCATTCTGGATCCATTTGCCGACGAATTGTTCGTGGCCCTGCATGATCGGGGCGCCTGGCTAAACGGTCGGCCGATCGGCGTGTCCGGTGTGGACACGTTGACGGACAGTCTGCTGGTTACGGGCTTTCCTTACAACGTCAGGGAAATCATGGAAGCGACCATGACCCGATTTGCCCGCTGTCTGGAGGCGTCTCAGGGTATCCGCCGATTGGGATCGGCCGCCCTGGACCTTTGTTATGTGGCGGCGGGCCGTTTCGAAGCTTTCTGGGAGCAGAACCTGAAGCCATGGGATACGGCCGCCGGCATGTTGATGGTGGCCGAAGCCGGTGGCCGGGTTTCGGATTTAAATAATCAGGATTTCAATCCGGATATGAAAACCATTTTAGCCTCCAATGGCAATATTCACACCCAAATGCTAAACCTGCTGCACGCGAAGGGAACCGAATGAACCATCACGCCCAAACCGTTCAAGACCTTGACCGTTTTCTGGGATGCTTCGGCAATTTCGATGCCGACAACAAGGTGTGCCTGGAAAACTGTGCGCTGAATTTACGGTGTGCGATAGCCAAGGATGAGCACATGCGAATGGAATTGCTGGAGGATTTGATCAGTTCGGACGGCGTGGGCCTGAAAATGCAATAGCCGCCGTCCAAATCAGGCCAGCCTTTCAATGGGCTGTTAAATCTCCCCGATCGCCGGATGTCGGATGCCCCATTCGGCGGCCTTAAAAATCACCGGTTTCCAACTTCTCCGATATAAGCGCAATTTGCTGGCGCAGGGCGGCACTTTCTCGCAGCCCCTTCTCAACCGCATTGATGGAATGTAGGGCCGTGGCATGGTAGCGGTTGAAACTCTTGCCGATGGTCTGCAGCGGGGCGTCCGTGTACCGGCGCGATAGAAAGATGGCCACTTGGCGGGGGCGTACGATAGCCTGCTTGCGCGAACGCGATACCAGATCTTGGTGCGAAACCCCATAATGACGGCAGACGACCTTCTTAATAACATCGATGGTAATGGTCTTGCGTTTGCGAACCATATTGCGGAGGACACTTTCCACCAGCTTCATGTCGATGGTGCATCCCAGCAGGGATGATTTGGCCGCCACTTGAATTAAGCCACTTTCCAACTGCCTGATATCGTCAGACAATTCGCTGGCCAGATAATGGATCACGTCTTTGGAAACCTGAATCGATTTATCGCCGGCCTTTTTCTCCAAAATCCGTACCCGGGTACCAAATTTAGGCGGATCAATATTGGATATCAGCCCATAGGAAAAGCGCGATCGCAATTTATCCGTCAGACGCGGAATTTCTGATGGTGAATAACAGCTCGAAAATATGATTTTTTTACCGGATTCAAACAAGCTGTCGAGCGTTGCGGACAACTCCTGCTGGGTACGTTCCTTGCCGCCCAGATGGTGGACATCTTCAAGGAGCAGGACATCGCATTGGTCGCGGTACTTGCCCTTGAATTTTTCCAGATGGTCATTACGAAAAGCCGCGACCATCTCATTGCTGAAATCTTCGGCCGTGGTGTAGTAGACGCGATCCTGGGGGCGGTCCTGCAAAATATGGTGGCCGATGGCCTGGGTTAGATGGCTCTTGCCCAATCCGGTGTCAGACAGCAAGTAGAGGCAGTTCTGCGCCGCGTGCCGGCTTGACGCCAGGGACAGGGATGCCGAGAAGGCAAAATCGTTGTTCCGGCCGACCACAAATTGATCGAAAGTGAAATCCCGGCGTAAATACCGGCCGGTATTGACCTGTCGATTGATATCGGGCAGCGTCAGTTGCGGTTCGACCGCCAGGGCCGCGTCCCGGGAGGGCGCATGACGGCCGTCGGCGATGCCGAAACGGCAGGTTTGACCGGTGAGGTGTTTGATTTCTTTCCGGATCTGCTGACTGTAATGTTCCTGCACACGTCGCAGCGAAAACGCGTTGGGACATTCGATAATGAGCCCGCCAATCTCGTCCCTGCGGATCGTCAGCGGTTTGATCCACATGCGATAAGTGTGCAGGGGAATCGTGTTTTTAAGGGCTGATTTGATCTTGTTCCAGTATTTCTCCATGAGCTTTTTTCTGCGGGCATTCGATGGCGCCGGGTCGCACCACGGACACTAAATGTCGAAGCTAACGTAAAGTTAGCAAAATTATTAATTAAAATTGTCTGTATCGGAGGTTTAGCTTCGATTATGAATAAGCTACTGCGAAAAACAGGGCCTCTTTTATGGGAAAGGGGGGCCCGAAGTCAAACCGAGTCATGTCGATTTGCTTCCGGCCCGGCCCGCAGTTATCAACAATTTGTATATTATTGTAATTAATTTATTTTTTTACACACATCGACACAACTAGCTTTAAATACAACCTTTTTTTCCAACCATCTTTTTCGTAGGAATTTTAGGGATATCCGAATGCGCCGGCCATTTATCAACAAAAATCTTTATCTCTTTTTTTCGCCGTTTTTCGCCGTTTTTCTTTTATTTTAATACTTTTCAAATCAAAATTGAATAAACGATCGCCGATCATTGCAACCCGCCGTTTTCCATTAGATTTTTGTTTGATCTGCCGATAGCGGCTATTTATAATATCGACCGAAAAGGGATCAACCACTGAATCCATGAATTCCGATTGGATCAAAATTCGTGACGCCCGACAGCACAATCTCAAAGGCGTCGACCTGGACCTGCCGCGCAATCGGTTTATCGTTATTACCGGACTGTCCGGATCGGGGAAATCGACCCTGGCATTCGATACCCTTTACGCGGAAGGCCAGCGCCGATACGTCGAATCGCTCTCGGCCTATGCCCGCCAATTCCTGGAACGGCTGCCCAAACCTGAAGTCGAATCCATCGAAGGCTTATCGCCAGCCATTGCCATCGAACAAAAAACCGCAACCCACAACCCACGCTCCACCGTTGGAACGGTAACGGAAATCGCCGACTACCTGCGACTGCTTTTCGCTCGCGTCGGCATTCCGCATTGCCCCGATTGCCACCATCCGATCCAAGCCCAAAATTTAGATCATTTTATGGACCGCTTGCTCCAAATGGAAAACGGTACGCGGCTGATGATTTTCGCCCCCCTTGGCAAGCATGATCACCGTCATCCCAAGGCGCTGTTCAAACGGCTGCGCCGTGATGGTTTTGCCCGTGTGCGGATCAATCGCGAGCAGATCCTCGAATTGGAGGATATCGATCGGCTGGCCGATATGCGCATCGACAGCCTGGAAATATTGGTTGACCGTCTGATCGTGCGCCCGACGGTCCGGAACCGAATGGCCGATTCGCTCGAACTGGCAGTGGCCCTGACCGGGGGCGAGGCCCTGGTGGACGTTATCGAAGGCGCGGCCCTGCCGTTTAGCGAGAGCGCGCGCTGCCCGGCCTGCGGTCTGCGCCAGCCGGAATTGACGCCCGCCGGTTTTTCGTTCAATTCCCCCCATGGCGCCTGCCCGTCCTGTGACGGGTTGGGCCGGCGCGAATCATTCGATCCGGATCTGATCGTTCCCAACCCGGAGCTGTCCCTGCGCGAAGGCGCGCTCAAGCCCTGGGCCCATCGCCATTCGGTGCATTTCCTCGATTTTCTGGAGGCCCTCAGTACGCATTACCAGGCCGACGTGTTTCGTCCTTACCGGGATCTTCCCGCGCAGCTTAAAAACGCTTTGATGCATGGCAGCGGCCAAGAGGAGATCGCGTTCTTCTTCCATGAAAATGAGCGCCGTCAAACCCAGCCGCGCCCGTTTGAGGGCTTGATTCCAATTCTGGAGCGACGCTGGCAAGAGGCGCCGGACGCCCGCACCCGCGAAGAACTGCGCGCCTACATGCGCGCCCAGCCCTGCCCCGCCTGCCTGGGTACCCGCCTGAATCCTGCGGCCCGGCATGTCAAGGTCGGTTCCTTCACCCTCCCGGAATTCTGCGCCTTAAGCGCCGCCCAGGCCCTCTCACAAGCACGCGATCTCGATCTTGATGGTCAGCAGCGCGAAGTCGCCGCTAAAATCCTCAGCGAAATCGAAAGCCGCCTGGCTTATATCGTGGACGTGGGCCTGCCCTATATCAGCCTGGACCGCACGGCAGCCAGCCTGTCGGGCGGTGAAAGCCAGCGCATCCGTCTGGCCACCCAAATCGGCTCCAAACTGACCGGGGTCCTGTATGTTCTCGATGAACCCAGCATCGGCCTGCACCCGCGCGACAACCAGCGATTGCTCGATTCCCTCCTGCGCATGCGGGATCTGGGCAACAGTGTGCTGGTGGTGGAGCATGATGCCGAAACCATCCGCCAAGCGGATTATGTGGTGGACATGGGGCCGGGTGCCGGCGTTAAAGGCGGCGAGGTCGTCTTCGCCGGCGCGCCCGAAGATCTTACCCGGGCGGCGGGCAGCCTGACCGGCGATTATCTCAGCGGGCGCCGCACAATCGCCCTGCCGGCCAGGCGTCGGTCGGGAAACGGAAGCCGGATCACCCTTGAAGGTGCCCGTCAAAACAACCTCAAGGAACTGAGTGTTCAATTTCCCTTGGGGCAATTCATCTGTATCACCGGCGTGTCAGGCTCGGGCAAATCCTCCCTCGTGCTGGAGACCCTCTACCCGGCCATGGCCCGGAAGCTCTATCGCACCGGCATCCCGGCCGGGGACTTCGACGCCATTCAGGGCGTGGAGCACATCGACCGCGTTGTGCACATCGACCAGACCGCCATCGGCCGCACACCGCGTTCCAACCCTGCCACCTATACGGGCCTGTTCGCTCTGATCCGGGATCTTTTTGCCCGCACACCGGAAGCCCGGGCCCGGGGCTACAAACCCGGGCGCTTCAGCTTCAACGTCAAAGGCGGCCGATGTGAAAACTGCCGCGGAGACGGCATCATTAAAATCGAGATGCATTTTCTGCCGGACATATATGTTACCTGCGATGTCTGTCAGGGAAAGCGGTACAACCGTGAAACGCTCGAAATCAAATACCGCGGCCACAACATCAAGGCCGTGCTCGACATGACCGTCAACCAGGCGGACACCTTTTTCAAACGGCTGCCCCAACTCAAAAACAAGCTCGAAACCCTGATCGACGTGGGGGTGGGTTATGTCGCCCTGGGTCAGGCCGCCACGACCCTCTCAGGGGGCGAGGCCCAGCGTATCAAGCTGGCCCGGGAACTGGGACGCAAGGCCACCGGCCGGACCGTCTACATCCTGGATGAGCCCACCACGGGACTGCATTTCGAGGATGTCCATCGATTGCTGGAGGTGCTCCACCGGCTGGTGGACAGCGGCAACACGGTCATCGTCATCGAGCACAATCTGGAAGTCGTCAAAACCGCCGACACCATCATTGATCTGGGACCGGAAGGCGGCGAGGGCGGCGGGCGGATTGTCGCTCAAGGGCGTCCCGAGGAAGTGGCCCGGTCGCCGGAATCACATACCGCGCAATTCCTCAAAGCCGTGCTGGCGTGATTTTCCACCGGCCCAGCAAGCAGGCCGGCCAATGGGATGATTTTATCGAATAAAGCTCCTCCCGCAGAGCGGGAGACCTTGGGTGGCCCCCCGGAGGGGGGCATATCAATCGGTTGGGGGTTTCAGGTTTTTCCCCTTTGTCCCGCGCCGAGTCAAAAAATAAGCCCGGTTATCGCTAACCGGGCTTATTCTCTAACTGGCGGAAGAATCTACTTAGTGTCCGTCCATAATAGGCATCTTTCGGCCCAGGCCGGCGTTCTCGCCCTTTTGAAATCCTCGCCGTAGTTTGACTACGCCTGTGGGTTCAAAAGCGCTGCGGCCTCGACCTGAACCAAAACCTACCATTTCTGGAGGGACACTACTTTAGGAGTCCTTCGACGATTCCGGCCATCGGGGTCGCGTAGATCAGAATCAGCGAGATAACCAACGCGTAGATACACAGCGACTCGATCATGGCCAGACCGATCAGCATGGTAACAGTGACCTTACCGGAAGATTCCGGATTGCGGGCAATACCTTCAACGGCCGATCTGAGGCCGATCCCCTGCCCGATGCCGCAACCGAAAGCGGCGATCGCGATACCAAAACCAGCTGCCGTAACACATGCGATAAAAAACTTCAGAGCTTCAGCTTCCATACCGACAATTCCTCCTTAGTTGAAATGATGGTTTAGGCTTCTTCCATTGCCCCATGACAGGCACTCTCGATATTGGTTCACCCCCGCGGCAAAGCGGGGATTGATGACTAGTGGGCATGCTCCATCGAGCCTTGAAAATACATGACTGACAACAGAAAGAACACAAAGGCCTGCACCAGGGCGACAAAGACCCCCAGGGCCATGATGGGCAGGGGCGCAAAAAACGCACCGGCCAGTAAAAACAGGATTGTCAGGACCAGTTCATGCCCCATCATGTTGCCGAAAAGACGAAAGGTCAGCGACAGTACACGGGCACAATGCCCGATGATCTCGATGGGTAAGATGATCGGAATCATCCACCAGACCGGCCCCAGGAAATGTTTGTAATAATTAGCGCCGTGGTATTTGATGCCGAGAAAATGGGTGAAAAAGAAGACCACCAGGGCACATCCCAGAGTGGTATTGATATTGGCCGTGGGCGGAAAACAGGTGGGCACCATACCGGCCAGGTTGCTGACGAAGATAAAGATGAAAATCGTGGCCACCAGGGGCAGCAACCAGCGGCTCTCTTCTCCGGCAATATCGACCATGAATTCTTCGATGCCGGAAATGACCACCTCAAAGAAGTTCTGGGCTTTGCCGGGAATCATGCTGATGCCTTTGGCGCCCAGCGCGGCGCAGACGATCAGGAAAAGCATGACCAGCCAAGCATAGAGGACATGGGGGTTCTGATGGGCAAAATGAGCCGGCCCGGGCCCGAGCAGTTCACAAAATTTAACCAGAAACATCCACGGGTGTTCCATCCTTAAACTGCCTCCTTGAAAATGAGTTTGGTGAGTTCTAGCGCCGTGGCCGCAAAGATACTGGCCACCACGACCGAAAGCCCGACAAACAGGCCTAATGGATCGACAAAATTTCCGGATATCAAAAAGAAGATGATGACGCCGCTGGCGATGAAGCGCAGGTAGTACTTGGCGATGATACGCTGATGCGAAGCGAGATGGGGTGGCGTCAGGGAGCTTTTAAGGGTGCGGGCCAGCAGGTGAAAATTGATGGTCACGATCAGTCCCCCGGCCATGACCCCCAGCGCGAAGTCGAAGTGCCAATAAAACAGGGCGGCCGCCGCAGCGGCCATGAGGAGTATCCAGTTGGATCGCGTGACGAATCGGAGTATACGTGTCTGAATGTTCAACGTCTGCCTTTTTCGATCTCGCGCCGGATGGCGTGGATGTCAGAGTCGCCGGCTCTTCTTGATCGCAAGCCCGATATTGCGGAAGCCGGCGGCGATCCCCAGCCCCAGACCGATCAGGGTGAACCAGGGTGTCGTATCGATGCGCCGGTCGAGATAAACGCCCGCAAAGAGCCCAATGAATATCGACAGGGCCACCTGCAGTCCAAGGCTGCTGTAATAAGCAAGGTCTCGCCAGGCCCGCCGGTTTTCTCTTTTCATGTGCAGGAATATCTCAAAAAACACACCGGTTCCAAGACCCGGTCGGTACAAGTCAAGAGCATCTAACACAGGCCTTCGGGGAAAGTCAACGATAATTGAAAACCCCGCTACCAGCGGAGTTGATCGGCTTCGAACACCGGTCCGTCCTTGCAGACATGCAGGTAACCGTCACCCGATGCGTCGGCCACGGCACACCCCAAACAGGCCCCCATCCCGCAGGCCATGGCCGCCTCGATCGAAACCTGGCAGGGCAGCCCCAGACGCGCGGCGATACCGGCCACACAGCTGAGCATATCCATGGGACCGCAGCTATAGATGATATCGGGCGGGTGCTCCTGGGCCGCGATTTCCAGGGGATGGGTTAAAAAACATTGGGCCCCGTCGCTGCCGTCGTCGGTGGTGCGGTGGACCTTGACCGCCAGCCGTTCGAAATCATCGAGGCACAGGAGGTCATTGCGGGTCCGGCCGCCCAAAAAAACCTCGCAGGTCTCAAGATCGCGCGTTTGGGCCAAATCCTCCAGCAAGTGCACCATGGGGGCCACCCCGATGCCGCCGGCCGCAATGAAAATGCGCCGGAAGTCCTCACGGACCCGGAAGCCTCGGCCCAGGGGGCCCAGCAGATCAAGACGGCCGCCGGGCGCCAGGTCCCCCATGGCCGCCGTTGCTGCACCGACGATCTTGTAGAGGATGGCAATCCGGGCGCGGTCTTGGGATTCGATTTCCAGACGGTGGATCGAAAACGGGCGCCGCAGAAATGATCCGCCCCCGGCGCCGCCCAGCATGACAAACTGACCGGGGCGGGCCGCCGTGTAGTTAACGGGACTTTCCAGAACCATACGCCGGTATCCCGGCGCGATTTCACGTTGGTCGATAATCTCGGCCACGGACTGTTCAATCATGGGTGCTTGCTCCTCGATTCCAGCGTCGATGGCATTTAAATAAGGGGGATTCGCCGCGTCTGACGCCGATGGCCGCCGTCAACCCAGAGGTGCCGCAACCTCATCCCGGTCGCCCCTCTGCGCGCATACCGATGACCGCGGCAAAACGTCCGACCTCATGGCCGGCGCGATACGAAAAAAACCGCTGCGACGCGCAACGAGTGCATATCCGGCTCAAAGTGATGTGCTCGCCCGCCAACCCGGCCGCCGTCAGTTGGTCGTGGCTTATCCCCCAGAAATCAAAATGGTGCTTCGACACCCGGCGGTACCAAAAGGCCTCCGGTATCTCCTTGCGGTAGTTGATGAATTCGGCGCAGCAGGGTCCCAGGGAAGGCCCCACGCCAGCCAGCAGATCGTTCGGACGGCAGCCGAAATCACGCACCATGGCCTTCACCGTGGCACCGATCACATTGGCAATGCTGCCGCGCCAGCCCGAATGAACGTTGGCCACCACGCGCTGCCGTGGATCAAACAGCAGGATTGCTTGACAGTCGGCCACGAGAATGGTCAGCAGGAGCCCCGCCTGATCGGTGATGAAGGCATCCCCCCGGCCGGCTAACGAGGTGTGCTCGCCGGCCGGCGGCCGCTTGAGCGACAGCACGGTGTTGCCATGGACCTGGCGCAGGAAAACCAGCCGGCCCGGCGCCAGGGCGCGCGCCAGCCGACGGCGGTTTTCATCGACGGCGGCCGGATCATCCCCTCCCTTGCGGGCCAGGTTGAAGCTCTGCGCCGGCGGTCGGCTGACACCGCCTTCCCGGGTCGTGATCGCATGCTGCAAACCGTTTTGGCAGGCCAGGTGAGGAAATCGCAGCAGGGGCAGGTCATGGCTCCCCATGGCAACCAGTCCGGTGCTTGCCGCCGAATTTCCCCGCGTACCGCCGCTTGCCCTATCGCAGGGGCGATTTGTCCGTATGAGGTCTGAATCTTTCACGATGTCGGCACACCTGCTTTGCCGTAGCGCTCTAAAATGCGCTGAATCAGGGCCGTGGTCGACAGTTCGGGTTCCAGCGCCACCCGCAGTACACGCCCTCCCCGCGCTTTGACGAAATCCGCGCCGATGATCGCCGTCTCAGGCCAGTCCGCTCCTTTGACCAGCACATCCGGAGCAATGCTTTCGATCAGCTTCAGCGGATCAGGTTCATCAAACAGGATGATAACATCAACACAGGCAAGGCCGGCCAGAACCGCTGAGCGATGATCCTGCCCGTTAAGCGGCCGCCCGGGGTCCTTGATGGCCTGCACCGACACATCGCTGTTGAGCCCCACGAAGAGAACGTCACCGGCCGTGCGGGCCGACTGGAGATAACGGACATGCCCGGCATGCAACAGATCGAAGCAACCGTTGGTGAATACCACGGTCTGGCCCTGCTGGCGGCAGGCGGCCGCCCGCTTCCCCGCCTCGGCGCGTGTCAGGCATTTCAAACTTTGAGGCGTCGCAACCATTCAATCTTCCGGTGAGGCGCCTCCGCCAGCGGCGGAGGGTTTCGCCCGCAACCCCGACGGCCCCATGACGAACGGGACCGTTCCAGGGTTAACGGGGGGTTCGCGCAAAAGTAAACACATCCACAACCGCCGCACCGGCAGCCAACAGCGTTCGGGCGGCTTCCTCGACGGTTGCGCCGGTGGTGAAGACATCGTCCAGCAACAGCACGCGCTGATTTCGTATTGCATTGCGGTTGCGCACGGCAAAGGCCCCCCGCATATTACGTTGACGTTCCCGGCGATTCAGACCGGTTTGGGAACGGGTGCGGCGGGCGCGCACCAGGGTGTCTATCACGGCGACGGGGCACGCGGCCCCTGCCGGATCCCGGTCCGCGACCCGCTGCCAGGCGCGCAGCAGCAAGGCCGCCTGGTTGAAACCGCGCCGTCGCAGACGGCGCGGGTGCAGCGGTATGGGCATCACCAGATCCACACGTCGCGCTCTCCAATAAAAGTTAAAGGCCTCCTGCAACATGCGCCCCATGGGCGCGGCCAGGGCCACGCGGCCCCGATATTTGAGCTGGTGCACCAGGGCCATGAGGGCGCCCTGATAGACCCCCACGGCCCGGGCCTGGCCATAATACCCGTTGGCCGACAGGCAATCGCTGCAGCGATGATCACCACCAACGCGGCTGTTAAACATGATACCACAGCGTGTACACAGGGGGCTGCTCAGCCACTGGCATTGTTCCAGGCAAGCAGGACACAGCAGTCCCCGCAAATGAGCGTGTGGATCATAACGGCCGATGGCCTGATCGTCACCATGGTCGATCGACGATGGAAGGGTATCGGCGGCCGAAAGCACCCCGAAGCATTTGCAAGCCGCACATCGGGCCGGGAATACCAGTTCGACCAGTGCCTGCCAGAGCCAGCGGGCCCAGCCGCGAGCCCCCACCATAGAATCAGCCCCCATCCCGCCGACCTGGGCTGCCAGGGGGTTGGCGATATCGTCCCCGTTCAGGTTGGGGTTGGCCATCAATTCCTTGCTTGCCATTGTCGATATCCTCTCGAGGGTTGCATGGATTAGCGCTGGTCTATTACCGATCGGCGCCGCCGGTAAACCTCGTAAATGACGAGGGCCGCCGCCACCGATGCATTCAACGAGT
>JASFTA010000013.1:0-10919 GCA_050114115.1 Desulfobacterales bacterium
CCTTCGCCGACCTGATTCACGCGCGCCCTTCCCTGGCCCTCAACATGCTGGCGATTCTTTCCCACCGTCTGCGCGAGTTCACGGTCCAGATTGAAAACCTGTCCCTCAAGGAAGTGCCCTCTCGACTGGCCTCCTACCTGCTCTTTCAAAGTGAGAAAGATAATACCGCCGACACCCTTACCCTGAACATCTCCAAGGCCCAGTTGGCCAGCGTCATCGGCACGATCCCCGAGACGCTCTCGCGCATCCTGAACAAAATGTCGGCCAAAAACCTGATCGCCGTCAACGGCCGTAACATCCGCCTGGTCGACCGCGACAAGCTTGAACTGCTGGCCGAGCATGGGCGTCTGGTGGACCTATAGAATTTATTTTTGCTTTTTTTACCGGAACCATGTCGATGAATCGTTTCAGAACTGCAGATTGGAAACAGTTAGGCTGGATCCTATCGATCGCGGCGGCCCTGACGGCCGGACTCGGTATCGTCGAGGCGCTCATGCTGTCGATGTCAACGCCGGAAGCTGATTTTATCCGCCATCTTCTGCGGGGCGCGCCCCACCGCCTGGCGGTGGGCGCCGTCGTCTTCGTACTGCTGGGCATGAGCCTCTGGATCGGCACGCGGAGGAAGCGGATAGATGCCCAGGGGCGGTCGGATGAAACACGCTATCGCAATATCATCGAAACCATGGAAGAAGGCTATTTTGAAATCGATTTGAAGGGCCAACTGACCTTCATCAACGACGCCTTTGCCCGCATGGCCGGGCGAACGCCGGCCGAGATGCGCGGCCTGCGAACCCGCGACTACACCACCGCCGACACCGCCACCCGCATGCAGCACACCCTTCACAAGGTCTATCTCACAGGCGAATCCCAGCGCATCGGCAGCTATGACGTGCTGCGGCCCGACGGCCAACGCATGGTCCTCGAACTGTCCGTCTCACAGGTTAAAACCCGAACCGGTCGCATCGTGGGGTTTCGCGGTATCGCGCGGGATGTTTCCGAAAAACTGAAAGTCGCGCGGGAGAAACAACGCCTGGAAAGCCAACTGCACCAGGCCCGCAAGATGGAGGCCATCGGTACACTGGCCAGCGGCATCGCCCACGACTTCAACAACATCATGATGGGCATCCTCGGCAACACCTCGCTGATGATCTCCAAACTCGATGCCGACCATCCCCACTTCGACAAACTCGCCAACATCGAGAAATATGTGGGAAACGGCTCCGAGCTGACCCAGCAGCTGTTGGGCTTTGCGCGCGGCGGCAAATACAACGTCAAGCCCACCAGCCTGCGGGAACTCGTGGAAGAAAGCGCGCAGATGTTCGGCCGGACCAAAAAGGAAATCCGGATCCACAAATCGCACCTGCGGCCAACGCGTGCCGTGGCGGTCGACCGGGGCCAGATCGAGCAGGTTCTGCTCAATCTATTCGTCAACGCCTGGCAGGCCATGCCGGGCGGCGGCGATCTGTATCTTCTGACCGAAGATGTCGAGCTGAGCGCCGGCGACCAGACGCCCTATAAAATCATTCCCGGCGCCTATGTCAAACTCGCCATCATGGATACCGGTGTGGGCATGGATGAGGCCACGCGCAAGCGCATATTCGAGCCGTTTTTCACCACCAAGGAAATGGGCCGCGGCTCCGGCCTTGGTCTGGCATCGGCCTACGGTATCATCAAGAACCATGGCGGCTACATCAACGTCTACAGTGAAGAGGGCCGCGGGACGACCTTCAACCTCTACCTGCCGGCCTGCGATCACCGCCAGGCGGAAGACGACGGCAATTCACGCCGCATTTACACGGGCAGTGAAACGATCCTCCTGGTGGACGACGAAGACATTACCATGGATGTGGGCGAGGAACTTCTGGAGGAACTGGGCTACAAGGTGCTCACCGCCCGCAATGGCGAAGACGCCCTGAGCATCTACCGCCGTCGTCAGGCCCGCATCGACATGGTCATTCTGGATATGGTCATGCCCGGCATGGGCGGCGGCCCGACCTATGACGCACTTAAAAAAATAAACCCGGCGGTCAAAGTCCTGCTGGCCAGCGGCTACAGCATCAGCGGGGAGGCCTCCCGGATAATGAAGCGCGGTTGCAACGCCTTTATTCAGAAACCCTTTAACATCAGGCAGCTCAGCGAAAAGATCCGCAGCGTTCTGGACACCGTCGAATGCCAGTCTTAAGAGGCGCTTGAAAAATACGGTTGTCGATCGGATCCATTGATGCAGGCCACTCGCGCGCGGCTCGCGACCCGTTAGCGCCAACCTTGATGTGCTTGTGAAATTCATCTTTGGGGCGGTTGCCGAAAAAATTCGAGATACGGCACGCGAAGCCCTATGAATGAAATGTACTTATCTTACGCTGCCCTGACAAGGGCTGACGCGTAGCGCCGCTATCGGACTTTTTCCGAAACCGCCAACCTCATCATCAGGAGATTGATCCATGGTCGAATTTAAATTCCAGGAAATGTTCCCCCTGGGGGAGGACACCACCACCTACCGTCATCTCACGCAGGATTACGTCACGGTCACGTCCATGGCGGGCCAGTCCGTCACGGTGATTCAGCCCGAAGCCCTGACCGTTCTGGCCGAAGCGGCCTTCCGCGATGTTTCGCATCGCTACCGCACCAGCCACCTGGCGTCGCTCAAACGGATCCTGGACGACCCCGAAGCCTCCACGAACGATCGTTTCGTGGCCCTGGAAATGCTCAAAAACGCGGTTATCGCCGCCGAAGGCGAATTTCCCATGTGCCAGGACACCGGTACAGCCATCATCCTGGGCAAAAAGGGGCAACAGGTCTGGACGGGCGCCGCGGACGAGGAAGCGCTTTCCCGCGGGGTCTTCAACGCCTATACCGGCACCAACCTGCGCTATTCCCAAAACGCGCCGCTGTCGATGTACGCAGAGCAAAACACCGGCTGCAACCTGCCGGCCCAGATCGACCTCTACGCCACGGGCGGGGATGCCTACAAGTTCCTTTTTATCGCCAAGGGCGGCGGATCGGCCAACAAGACCTATCTCTACCAGGAAACCAAGGCCGTCCTCAATCCGGAGACCCTGCTGGACTTCATGCAGACGAAGATGAAGAGCCTGGGAACGGCGGCCTGCCCGCCCTATCACCTGGCTTTCGTGATCGGCGGCACCTCGGCCGAGCTGAACCTCAAGACCGTCAAACTGGCCTCGGCCGGCTACCTGGACGGCCTGCCCGCGCAGGGTGGTGCAAACGGCCACGCCTTCCGGGATCTTGAACTGGAAGCCCAGGTACTGGAGATGTCCCGCGGCCTGGGAATCGGCGCCCAGTTCGGCGGTAAGTATTTCTGCCACGACGTGCGTATCGTGCGCCTGCCGCGCCACGGGGCTTCATGCCCCATCGGCATCGGGGTGAGCTGCAGCGCCGACCGCAACATCAAGGCCAAGATCACCGCCGAGGGACTGTTCCTGGAGCAGCTTGAAACCGATCCGGCCAAATACCTGCCGGAACCCGGGCTAACCATGTCCGACGCCGTGGCCGTCGACCTCAACCGCTCCATGGACGAAATCCGGGCCACCCTCACCCAGTACCCGGTGGCCACCCCCCTGCTGCTGACCGGCAAGATCGTGGTGGCGCGCGACATCGCCCACGCCAAGCTCAAGGAACGTCTGGACCGCGGCGAAGACCTGCCGGACTATATCAAAAACCACATCGTCTATTACGCCGGCCCGGCCAAGACCCCGCCGGGGTATGCCTCCGGCTCCTTCGGCCCCACCACGGCCGCCCGCATGGACCCCTATGTCCCCATCTTCCAGGCTCGGGGGGGCTCGATGGTCATGCTGGCCAAGGGCAACCGCTCGAAGCAGGTCCTGGACGCCTGCCAGCAGTACGGCGGTTTCTATCTGGGCTCCATCGGCGGGCCGGCCGCCCGCCTGGGCAAGGAATGCATTACGCAAGTCGAGGTGGTGGAGTACGAGGAACTGGGCATGGAGGCCATCTTCATGATCACGGTCAAGGACTTTCCCGCCTTCATCCTGATCGACGACAAGGGCCACGATTTTTTCGATGGGCTGCTCTAGCCGGGCCCTTTCCACCTTTGCGGCCGCATACGCCCCCGGGTCGTTCCCGGGGCTTTTTTTTTTGGAGACGACCGTCAAGGGAGCGCAGGCGATCGGCATTCGCGGGGCGGCGCTTTTATCCTTTACAAATGAGGTGGATTTGAATAATAAAATTAGTTCCTTGAAAGTAACCGTATCCCCTGTAAACGTCCGCCCAATAAAGATTCAGCAAATACTTAAACCGTAAAGGAGCGTTTTCAATGGCAAAGACAATGCAAACCGTCGACGGGAACACGGCTGCCGCGCATGTGGCCTATGCCATGAGCGACGTGGCCACCATCTATCCGATCACGCCTTCGTCACCCATCGGTGAAATCGCCGATGACTGGGCCGCCAACGGTCGCCAGAATATCTTCGGGCAGGACATGACCGTGCGCCAGATGCAGTCCGAAGCCGGGGCTGCGGCCGCCGTGCACGGCTCGCTGGCCGGGGGGGCGCTGACCTCGACCTTCACGGCCTCCCAGGGGCTGCTTTTGATGATCCCCAACATGTACAAGATGTCCGGGGAACTGCTGCCGGCGGTTTTTCATGTCACGGCCCGGGCCGTGGCCGCCCACGCGCTTTCCATCTTCGGCGACCACCAGGACGTCATGGCCGTGCGCCAGACCGGCTTCGCCCTGCTAGCCTCCGCCTCGGTTCAGGAGGCCATGGACCTCGGGCTGGTGGCTCATCTGGCCGCCATCGAATCCAGCGTGCCCTTCCTGCACTTCTTCGACGGCTTCCGCACCTCGCACGAAATCCAGAAGATCGAGGCCATCGACTACGCCGACATGGCCAAGCTGGTCAACCAGGATGCGGTGGCCTGCTTCCGCGCCCGGGGCGCCAACCCCGAGCGGCCCGAACTGCGCGGTACCGCCCAGAACCCGGACATCTATTTTCAGGGCCGTGAAGCCGCCAATCCGTTTTATCTGAAGACACCGGGCATCGTGGCCGACTACATGAAAAAAGTCAGCGATCTCACCGGCCGCACTTACCAGCCCTTCGACTACGTCGGCCATCCCGAGGCCGATCGCGTGGTCATTTCCATGTGCTCCTCCTGCGAAACCCTGGAAGAGGTGGTCGAATACCTGAACAACGATGGCCAAAAGGTCGGCTTGATCAAGGTCCGCCTCTACCGCCCCTTCGCCCCGGAATACCTGTTCACGGTCATGCCTTCGACCGCCAAGACCATCACGGTCCTGGACCGCACCAAGGAGCCCGGCGCCCTGGGCGATCCGCTCTATCAGGATGTCTGCACGGCCTACATGGAAAAGGGGGAAATGCCCAAGCTCCTGGGCGGACGCTACGGACTGGGTTCCAAGGAATTCAACCCGGGCATGGCCAAGGCGGTTTACGACAACATGCTCGCGGCCACGCCCAAGAACCACTTCACCGTGGGCATCACCGACGACGTCACCAATACCTCGCTCGAGGTCGAGACCGGTTTCGAGGTGGCCCCCGAGGGCACCGTGGCCTGCAAGTTCTGGGGACTGGGCGCCGACGGCACGGTGGGCGCCAACAAGAGCGCCATCAAGATCATCGGCGACCACACGGACATGTACGCCCAGGCCTATTTCTCCTACGACTCCAAGAAGTCCGGCGGGATTACCATCTCCCACCTGCGCTTCGGCCAGAAGCCGATCAAGTCGACCTACCTGGTGGACGCGGCCGATTACGTCGCCTGCCACAAGGCCAGCTATGTGCATCTCTACGATCTTCTCGAAGGCATCAAGGAGGGCGGCACCTTCGTGCTCAACGCCCCCTGGACCCTGGAAGACATGGAGAAAGAGCTACCGGCCGCCATGCGGCGCACGATTGCCGAGAAAAAGCTCAAGTTCTTCACCATCGACGCGGTCAAGATCGCCGGCCAGGTGGGCCTGGGCGGACGCATCAACATGGTCATGCAGACGGCCTTCTTCAAACTGGCCAACGTGATCCCGGTGGACGAGGCCGTGGGTTACCTCAAGGACCAAATCAAGAAGATGTTCGGCAAGAAGGGTGAGAACATCGTCAAGATGAACTGGGATGCCGTCGATCACAGTCTCGAGAATCTCGTCGAGATCAGCTACCCCGACAGCTGGGCCCAGGCCGAAGGCGCCGACGCAGCCCAAGAGGACGCACCCGATTTCATCAAGAATGTCATGCGCCCCATCCTGGCCCAGCAGGGCGACAAGCTGCCGGTGAGCGCCTTCACGCCGGACGGGATCTTTCCGGTGGCCACCACTCAGTACGAAAAACGCGGCGTGGCCATCATGGTGCCCGAATGGGTCATGGACAACTGCATTCAGTGCAACCAGTGCGCCATGGTCTGCCCCCACGCCGCCATTCGGCCGCACCTCATGACGGAAGAGGAATTGGCCCAGGCGCCCGAAGGTTTCGAAGCCAAGAAGGCCATCGGTAAAGAGCTCAAGGGCTACCAGTTCCGGATCCAGGCCAACGTGCTGGACTGCATGGGCTGCGGCAGCTGCGCCGACATCTGCCCGGCCAAGAAACCGGCGCTGGTGATGAAGCCGCTCGACAGCCAGATGGATGAGGTGGCCCGGCACAAATATGCGGTGGCGCTGCCGGTGCGCGATAATCTGACCAAACGCAACACGGTCAAGGGCAGCCAGTTCTACCAGCCCCTGCTCGAGTTCTCGGGCGCCTGTTCAGGGTGCGGCGAGACCCCCTATGCCAAGCTCATCACCCAGTTGTTCGGCGAGCGCATGGTGATCGGCAACGCCACCGGCTGTTCGTCCATCTGGGGCGGCTCGGCCCCCAGCGTGCCCTACTGTGTCGACAAGGACGGCTTCGGCCCCACCTGGGGCAACTCCCTGTTCGAGGACCCGGCCGAGTTCACCTACGGCATGTTCCTGGGCGCCATGCAGCAGCGACGCAAGCTGGCGGATCTGGTCACCGAAGCGCTTTCCAACGGGGCGCCGGCGGACGTTAAGGAAGCCCTCCAGGGCTGGCTGGACAACATGAAGGATGCCACGGGCTCCCGCCAGTACGGCGACCAGCTCAAAAAACTGCTGCCGGCCCACAAGGACAACCCGCTTCTGGCCGAGATCCTGGGTATGGAAAAGCTCTTCACCAAGAAGTCCTACTGGGTCTTTCTGGGTGACGGGGCGGCCTACGACATCGCCTACGGTGGTGTTGATCACGTGCTGGCCTCGGGCGAGGACGTCAACGTCATGGTCTACGACACCGAGGTCTACTCCAACACCGGCGGCCAATCCTCCAAGGCGACGCCCACCGGGGCCGTGGCCCAGTTTGCCGCCTCGGGCAAGAAGACCGCCAAGAAGGACATGGGCGGCATGGCCATGACCTACGGCTACGTCTACGTGGCCAGCATCGGCATGGGGGCCAACAAGCAGCAGACGCTGAAAGCCATCGTCGAAGCCGAAGCCTATGACGGGCCCTCCCTGATCATGGCCTATTCGCCCTGCATCAGTCACGGCATCAAACGCGGCATGGGCAAGAGCCAGGAGGAAACCAAGCTGGCCGTCGAGTGCGGCTACTGGCCGCTTTACCGTTACAACCCGCAACTCAAGGAAGAGGGCAAGAATCCTTTCATCCTGGAATGCAAGGAGCCCAACGGCAAACTCCAGGAGTTCCTTTCCGGTGAGGTCCGCTACGCGACGCTCCAGAAGGCCTTCCCGGAGGAGTCCAAGCGTCTTACCGTCGAGTTGGAGAAACAGTACCGGGAACGTTATGCCGCCCTGAAGCGCAAGGCCGACCTGGATTACACCCCCCCGGTGGTGGAAGCCAAGGATGTCGCTTCTCCGGCGGTTGAGGGCGACCAGGTTTGCGTCCTTACCGAAACGGCCGAGCACGGCGGCGTTGATGAACCCTGCGACGACGGCCGCGCGGGTGTCAAACCGGATGCCTGATCGCCGGTTGAATCATAGGTGAAAACGAAAACGGGGGCCCAACGGCCCCCGTTCCTTTTAGCTCAGACGGTTTCGTTAGACGTCCGATATCGGCGTGACGCGTCAACCATCGTCGTTGCGGCGTACCGAAACGCCGCAGGCCTCGGCTTTCGCATGCCGCATCTCGAACGCATCACGATAACCGTCTGGAACAGAATTGACGTGCTCTGAGGTATTCAGTCGGCGTTGGAACGCATTCAGCAAGACGACGGGATGGTCGATATCGAAGGGCTTACGATGCCAGAGGGAAAGCTTTGGTTAGGATTTAATTTGGAACCATGACATTATCGATCCGCTGAAAAATAAACTTGAATGTCCATGAAAGACACCACGTCCCCCGAGGGAAACCGCGAAACCTGCCGCCGCTGCGGTGAATGCTGCCGGAAAGGCGGGCCGGCCTTTCATGCCGTCGATCGCCCCCTGATCGAAAAGGGCTTGATCCCGGCGTCCTGCCTCTACACCATCCGCCCCGGCGAGCCGGTCCGCGACAATGTGGCCGGCCGATTGGCCTTTGCGGAGGCCGACATCATCAAGATCAAGGGCCGCGGCGACGAATGGACCTGCTGTTTCCTGGCAACAGACGATAAGGGTTGCCGGATCTACGAAGACCGGCCGGAGGAATGCCGCCGGATGCAATGTTGGGACACCCGGGCGATCGAAGCACGCTACCAAAAGCAGCGCCTCTCGCGATATGATCTTTTAAAGTCCGTCAACGGACTGTGGGAACTGATCGTCCATCACGAGGAACGCTGTTCGTATGCCCGCGTCCGCAAGCTTTGCTCCCGGTTGGACGCGGATGACCGCGATAGCGCCATGTCCGAAATCCAAAGCATGGTCCGCTACGACGAAAGCTTGCGCGCCCTTCTGGTGGAACAGGGCCAGGCCAGGGATGATATGCTGGATTTTCTTCTGGGTCGGCCCCTAACCCGGATTTTGCCGGGTTTCCACATCCGGGTGGATCGCAGGGACGATCGTATCCGCCTGGTCTATTCCCCTCTCACCTGATACCGACCACACGCGCCTGTCGACGGCGGCGGTTGAACGCGCTGCGTTTGCATCAATCTGAAGATTTGCGGCTTTTCGCGGCGTTGGCATAAAGGCCCGGGCGACGGTTGGGCAAAAAATAACGCATGCGGTGCCGTCGCACGGCTTCGAGCTCATCCCGTTTCAAATCAACACACAGAAGGCCTTCCTGGCCGGACGTTTCCCGTGCCAGCATTTGACCCGAAGGCCCGAATGCCACCGCCAGGCCGGGAAACTGCAAACCTTCGCCGTTGGAACCCGTTTGGTTGCATGCCACTGCGAAAAGGCCGTTGTCAAAGGCCCGGGCCGGCAGATGCCGCCGCCAGGAATCGAGTTTGCCCTGAGGGGTGCCGCGCGGCGAGGCATGCGGAAAAAAAATGATATCGGCGCCGTTCAAGGCCATGCGTGTGGTCAATTCCGGAAAGTGGGCATCGTAGCAGAGCTGGATACCGAAATGCCAGCCGTCGATCTCGAAAACGGGTATGCGCTGACCGGCACAGAAAATCGCCTGCTCCGGTGGGGCTACATGGGTTTTGCGGTATACCGCTGCCGTTCGGCCCGGCGCGGCCACCAGGTGACTGGCGAAAATCCGGCCGTGCTGATCCGTTTCAGCAAATCCGGCCAGAATGACCATTTTGGAATCGTTGGATAGACGCTCCAATTGGTGGATCATGGGGCTGTCGATCGGCAGGGCCACGTCTTTGATAATTGCGCGGGGGCTGTAACCGGTAAGATTCATTTCCGGGAAACACACCACGCGGGCGCCTTCGTTCCGGGCCCGCGCGGTCCATGCCGCGGTCCGGTCGAAGTTGGCCGCCAGCCGGCCCAAAGGCGCCGCCACGACGGCCGCTGCGATGCGCAGGTCCGGCAACGGCATCTATACGTCGAATTTGGCCCGGATTTTAAAAACCCGGGTGGCCGGGAGGTTCATGATCCGGGTCACGCCGGTGGCCTCCCGAATGGCCGCCAGGTTGGCCTCGATTTCTTGCATCGAAGGCGCGATAAAAGTGAACCAGACATTGTAGCTGTTTTCGCGCAGGTAGTTGTGGGTCACGCCGGCGTAGCGGTTGACGATCTGGGCAAATCGGTCGATCTCGGCCTCCGGCACCTGAGCCGCGCAAAGCGTGCTCACGAATCCGAGCTTTTCCGGCGAAAAATTGCCGCCGATGCGCCGAATGATGCCGGCCGCCTTGAGACCGGCGACACGTCCCAGAACCTCCTCTTCACTCATGCCCAGTTCCTGGCCGATGGTCGCAAATGGTCGGGAGGATACCGGAAAATCCGATTGGATCCGGTTTAGCAGGCGTCGATCGTCATCATCCATCAAATCATTTATCTTGGGGGGCATGGTGGGGTCCTGTATTCGGCATCGAGCCATCAGCGCATGTGCAGATGAACGCGGCGGCGGCGGGGGCCATCGAATTCACAGAAAAAAATTCCCTGCCAGGTGCCCAGCTGCAATTTGCCGTTGCGCACGGCCACCAGTTCCGAAGCCCCCACCAGGGTCGATTTGATATGGGCCGCCGAATTGCCTTCCATATGGCCGTAATTGGCCTCGAAGGGAATGACCTGGTTGAGGATTTTGAGGATATCCGCCTTGACCGTGGGATCGGCATTCTCGTTAATCGTCACCGCGGCGGTGGTGTGGGGGACATAAATCATGCAGAGCCCATCGCGGACGCCGGCCTCACGCAGGCTGGCCTGAACATCGGACGTGATGTCAATCAGCTGAGTCCGGCTGCCGCTCTTAACCTTTAATTCCATGCTAAGCGCCCTCCTCGACCAAAACGAATTACGTATGAAAACGGAACTGCAAAAATTGGCGCTGCAGACGGATTCGCAAAAAGCTTCATAGCAAGGCTTGCGGGGCCTGAGGAATGAGGCGTACTTACCGTACGCCGCAGTGACGAAGGCGCCG
>JASFTA010000014.1:0-10569 GCA_050114115.1 Desulfobacterales bacterium
AGGTTCGGGATTTATGCTGAACGGAAAGATCCCGGGTGTGACGCCGGCCATGCCGATCAGTCGACCTTCAGACTGAAAAGATGAATTATGAGCACTCAACGTTATGCTTCGCCGGAAAAAGCCGGCTCTTGGCAGAACGTAGGGTCCCTGCCCTACGAACCTGCACACATACGGCGCGTATGCTCTGCTTCGTCGCCCTCTCACGTTTTGCCAGGAACCCTAGTCTTAAATTCGAGGTAGGTCCTACTAATAATCTTAGAGAATCTGACTTAAGAAGAGTTTGGTGCGCTCGTGCTGGGGGTTGCTGAAGAAATCATCCGGGTTGTTGGCCTCCACGATCTGGCCGTAGTCCATGAAGAGCACCCGGTGGGCCACGCTCTTGGCAAAGCCCATCTCATGGGTCACCACGATCATGGTCATGCCTTCCCGGGCCAGATCGATCATGACGTCGAGGACTTCCTTGATCATTTCCGGGTCCAGGGCCGAGGTCGGCTCGTCGAAGAGCATGACCTTGGGGGCCATGCACAGGCTGCGGGCGATGGCCACGCGCTGCTGCTGGCCACCGGAAAGCTGGCCGGGAAATTTTTTGGCCTGCTCGGCGATCTGCACTTTTTCCAGGTAGTGCATGGCCGCCTCTTCAGCTTCTTTGCGCGGGACCTTGCGCACCCAGATGGGGCCCAGGGTCAGGTTGTCGAGGATGCTCAGGTGGGGGAAGAGGTTGAAGTGCTGGAAGACCATTCCCACTTCAACCCGGATCTTTTCGATATTCTTGATGTTGTTGGTCAGCTCGATGCCGTCCACCACGATCTGACCGCGCTGATGCTCCTCCAGCCGGTTGATGCAGCGGATCAAGGTGGATTTGCCCGATCCCGAGGGGCCACAGATGACGATGCGCTCCTGGCGGCCGACCTTGAGATCGATGTCCTTGAGCACATGGAATTCGCCGTACCATTTGTGCATGGCGGTGATTTCGATGATGGGGTCTTCGATGGCGTCGTTGCCGAAATCCGTCTGGGAGTCTGAGCTCATGATCGACTTCTCTTGCGTTGCAGGTTGCGCGGGGCCTTGCCCCGGTTTCAATAGCCCGTATCCAATTCGCGCTCGATCTTGCGGCTGAAGCTGGACAGGTAGTAGCAACAGACAAAATAGACCAGGGCGATGAAGATATAGGCTTCGGCCGAAAATCCCATCCACTCCGGATTGCCCAACACCGCCTGGGTGGTTTTGAGCAGGTCGTAGAGGGCGATGATCACCACCAGGGAGGTGTCCTTGAACGCCGAAATCAAAATGCTGACCGAGGGAGGGATCACGATCTTGAGGGCCTGGGGCAGGATGATCAGCCGCATGGTCTGGTAGTAGTTCAGCCCCAGGGATTCGGCCGCTTCGTATTGGCCCCGCGCCATGCCCTGGAGACCGCCGCGGACCACCTCGGCGATGTAGGCGGCCGTAAAGAGAATGATCGCCACCTGGGCGCGCAGGATTTTGTTGACGGTCACGCCCTCGGGCAGAAACAGCGGAAAGACCACCGAGGACATGAACAGCAGGCTGATGAGCGGGACCCCGCGGATCAGCTCGATGTAGACCACGCAAAGCGACCGGATCGCCGGCAGGCGGGTCTGGCGCCCCAGGGCCAGGAGGATGCCCAGGGGGTAGGCGGCGGTCAGGCCAAAAACCGACAGCAGAAGGGTCAACGGCAGCCCGCCCCATTTGGTGCTCTCCACGGGGGCCAGGCCCAGCCCGCCTTTCATCAGCAGCCCCATGACGACGAGTCCCGCCAGCCAGTAGTAAAGCAATGACTTTTTCCAGTTGCGGCGGAACTGGCTGAAAATCAGAAGGCCCACCAGAAGGACGACGGCAAGTCCGGGGCGCCACTGCTCGTCGTAGGGATAGAAGCCGAACATGATGAAGCGAATGTTGTGCGGGATGATCGACCAGCAGGCGCCGCTGTCCGCTTCCAGGCATTCCTTGCCGGAGGCCATCCAAAAACTGTCGACGAAGGCCCATTGGACGAACGGCGGTACACTGACCCATAGCAGGTAGGCTACGGCGAGGGTCAGCAGGGAGTTGTACCAGGTGCTGAAGAGATTGCTTTTGAGCCATCCCAGCACGCCCACGCTGGCCGCCGGTGGTTTGAGTTCCTCCACGGGCTGTATGTCGGATCGTTCTGCGGTCATGAACGGCTCATCGTTCCACCAGTTTGATCTTCTTGTTGTACCAGTTCATGAAGGCCGAGGTCGAAAGACTGAAAATCAGATAAACGGCCATGATCAGGCCGACGCCCTCGATGGCCTGCCCGGTCTGGTTGATGGTCGTGCCGGCCACGGACACGAAATCGGGGTAGCCGATGGCCACGGCCAGCGAGCTGTTCTTGGTCAGGTTGAGCATCTGGCTGGTCAACGGGGGCACGATCACCCGCAGGGCCTGGGGCAGGATGACCAGGTTCAGCACCTGACCGGTTCGCAGCCCGATGGACAGGGCCGCTTCGGTCTGCCCCCGGCTGACCGACTGGATACCGGCCCGGACGACTTCGGCCACAAAGGCGGCCGTGTAGAGCACCAGTCCCAGCAGGAGCGCCGTGAATTCCGGGCTCACGCTGACCCCGCCCCTGAAATTGAATCCCTTCAATTCGGGAACATTCATGGCGGTGGGGGCCCCTGCAAGCCACCATGCCAGCAGCGGCAGCCCGATCAGGACGCCCATGCCGACCTTGAAGGTCGGGAAGGCCTGTCCGGTGCGGGCCTGCCGTGCCCGTGCCCAGCGTTTCAAAACAAAGACGGCGACGATGCCGGCCAGAAAGGCGATTCCCATGTAAGAGAAGGCCGGATGGGCGGCGGGAATACCGAAGATCAGCCCGCGGTTGCAGAGGAAAACCCCGTTGAAGGGGTTGAAGGCCTGGCGGGGGCCAGGCAGAATTTCGTAGAAAAAAGCATACCAAAAAAAAAGCTGCAGCAGGATCGGGATGTCCTGGAAGAACTCGATATAAGCGGCCGCCAGCCGGGACACCAGCCAGTTGGTCGACAGCCGGGCGATCCCAATCAAGGTCCCCAGGAAAACCGTCAGCACAATGCCGATAAAGGAGACCAGCAGGGTATTGAGGGCCCCAACCAGCAGTGCCTTGAAATAAGTGTCGGCGGCCGAGTAGGAAATCAGCGACTCACCGATTTCAAACGAAGATTGCTTTTCCAGAAAGCCGAGGCCCGTGGCGATATTCTGCCGCTCGAGGTTGGCCAGGGTGTTGCTCATGAGATAATATCCCAACAGCCCCACCATGGCGAGAACGCCGATCTGGTAAAGGATTCCGCGAACCTTAGGATCGTAGAGCAGGGGTGTTTTATCGGACGGCGCGGCAGCCCCGGCCTTGGTGATCTCACTCGGCGTCATGGGTGTCTGTCCGTTGGCTTCCAGTCCTCATGGGCAATGTTCCTGCCGAAGGCCGGCTGCTGAAATAGCAAAGCTGCCCGGACGCGCCCTTGGCGCGGCGGCAGGGCAGCCTTGCATTTAAACATCAGGATAAACCACGGTCGCGATTACTTGAACGGCGGGGTATACATCAGACCCCCGTTGGTCCACAGGGCGTTCAGACCGCGTTCGATCTTAAGCGGCGTGCTCGTGCCCACATTGCGTTCGAAGACTTCGCCGTAGTTGCCCACCAGCTTGACGATGTTGTAGGCCCACTTTTCATCCAGGCCCAAAGCGATCCCGTTGCCCGGGCTGACACCCAGGAACCGCTGGATTTTGGGATCTTTGCTGTCGAGCATCTGATCCACGTTCTGGGAGGTGATCCCCAGGTATTCGGCCTCGATCATGGCCATGGTGGCAAAGTTGACGATATCGTACCATTTGTCGTCGCCGTGGCGTACGGCCGGCGCCAGAGGCTCGCGGGAGATGATTTCCGGCAGAATGATATAATCATCGGGTTTGGGGGCCACGGCTCGGGTGCCGGCAAGCTGGGAGGCATCCGAGGTCAGGCAGTCGCAACGGCCGGCAAAAAAGGCCTTGGCCAGTTCCGGGGTGCTCTCGATCACCACCGGCTTCATGGTCATTCCGTTGGAGCGGAAGTAGTCGGCGGCATTGAGTTCGGTGGTGGTGCCGGGCAGTACGCAGACCGTAGCGCCGTCGAGTTCTTTGGCGCTCTTGACGCCCAGGCTCTTGGAAACCAGAAAACCCTGGCCGTCGTAATAATTCACATGGACAAAATTCAGGCCCAGGGCGGTTTCGCGGCTGAGGGTTTGGGTGGCATTGCGGGTGAGGACATCGATTTCACCGGACTGCAGGGCGGTAAAACGGGTCTTGGCCGTCAAGGGGACAAACTTCAGCTTGTCGGGGGCACCGAAAACCGCCACCGAAATGGCGCGGGCCGTATCCACGTCGAGGCCTTTCCAGACCCCCTTGTCGTCGGGCATGGAAAAGCCGAACAGACCTTCGTTGACGCCGACGGAAATAAAGCCTTTTTTTCTCACATCTTCCAGGGTATCGGCCGTGGCCAGGCCACCCACCAGAAGAACCATTACGACTGCCAGTGCACAAATACGGTTAGCCTTCATCCTTTTCCTCCTTGGTCCGGGTTTTGGGGACAAGCGCAATATACTCTCAGGACGTCGCTACTGCCACTGGGGTTGAATCCACAACGGTTGGCGCAAAAGCGCTAAACTATCCTTATTTACTAAATGGGTTTTGAATTAATGAAACGCACTGACATCAAAAGTTTCTATATCAATCGGGTTTGGTTTGGCAAGAGCAAATCCATGCGGAAAGGCCGAGGCGGTCGGTCGCCGGTGCATAGGATCCCGCTGGCGGCCCCGGTCGGGATTGCGCGGGGTTTCAGCCGTCGATCCACAGCCCGAATTGCCATCGCCACCACAGGGCCGGACCGACGGCCAGCAGCATGAAACCCAAGAGGCCCGCGAGCAGGCGGCGACGGGAGCCGCGCATCAGGGTCGTGCATGCCGGGAGCCGTTCGGGCAGAGCGGTGCGGGCGCGGGCCAGTGCCCATTGCACGGGTGCCTCGACAGCCACCAGTCCCCAAAAAAACAGCAGTGGGAAGCCGATACCGTCATGCTCCGGTAAAAACAGGCACCAGGGACAGTAATGGTGCAGCACTTCGTAATGATAGGGCGCCAGATGCCGCACCAGGGTCACGGCCGCGGTCACCAGCCAGATGGCGGACAGGACCAGCCGAGCGGTTTGGCGTGTGGTGGTGCGGAACGACTGCGGTCGGGGGATGGCCATAATTATCAGCAGGAGGGTGGTAACCCCAAACAAGGCCGGGGCGAGCAGGGGATGGCGGAAGGTCGATCGATCGGCCCCGGGGGCGGCGGCAATCCGGTCGTAGAGTGCCGTGCAGCAGTCGACCGGCTGCCCGGTATCAAAGCCCGTGAGGGCGCGGTAGGTTGCCAGGGCACCCAGAACCACAAGCGGCATGAGCATCAGCAGAATCCGGGCGTTGGTGGACGTGAGGCCAGCCAGGGGGTCGCTGCGGTTGAGGGTTTCCAGCCGTTGCCAGCACATCAGCCCGACGGTGGCCAGAAACCGGAAAGCCAACATCTGGAAACCATAGGGCCTACAGGCCTCTAAAACCCCCGTGCCGCACATGGCCCCCGGGACCAAGCCGGGCAGCACCGTGGTCAGCGACCAGATCAGCAGAAAGCCGGTGGCCAGGTAAACCCAGGCGGCGAGGGTGGTGGCCAGCGACCAGGTTTCCTGACGGGACCGAAGTCTGAGCTGTCGGCGGTCGGTGTTGCCGGGATCCCAATGAAGGACGACCTGAAAGGCCGAGGCGGCGGCGCCGGTCAGCAGGATCAGGACCAGGGCATCCATGACCAGCAGGGCTGTCAAGAGGGGATGGATGGGCACGCCACCTCCTGCATGCGGCCCCGGGCCAGCTGCCAGCGGCGGTCGATGACGCCGGCGGGCGGGATGCTGGCCCCGTGGGCGGCGATAATGACTGCGCTGCCGTCTCCCGCCGCGTCATGTAAAAGGGCGAGCAGCATGCGGGCGTGGGCATCATCCTGGTGGGCGAAAGGTTCATCCGCCAACACGTACCGGGGGGCGGCGACGAGGGCCCGGGCTACAGTGGCCCGCTGACGCTCGCCCCCTGAAATGGACATCGCGCGGCGGCCAGCGACGCCGGTCAGGTCGACGCGTTCCAGAATATCGCGTGCGCGGTGGCGCAGGTTGTGAAGGGGTTGCGCGCGGGGGATCAGAGGCAGCATCACATTTTCCAGAACCGTCAAATCGGGCACCAGGCGATGGTGCTGAAAGACGATACCCACCTGGCGTCGCCAGCGGTCCCGGTGGGCGCTCAACCAGCGTGAGACCGGTTGGCCGTCGGCCCGGATTTCACCTCGGGAGGGGTGCAGCAACCCGGCCAGCAAGTGCAGACAGGTGCTTTTGCCGGCACCGGTGGGACCGCTGATCCAGGCGATCTGCCCGCAGGGGAAATCAGCCTCGACGGATTCCAAAACCGGGCGCTGGGCTCCTCGGCGGTAAAAGTCTAATCCGTGGCATGTCAGACCGGCCGTCATAAAGCGCGTCATCCTTCCTGGTTCAGCAGCGCGTCCGTATCCACGGCCGCGGTTTTGAGCGCTGGCCAGAGCATGGCGGATAAATAGGGCAGCAGCACGAAAGCGCCCACCGCCATAAATACGAGCGGATTGGCGCCGGGGGCCAGGGTGCGCGCAGGGGCTCCGGTGCGCCAACCGAGCAGGATGCGGGCCAGGTCGTCGGTGAACGGCCCGCCGACGAGGCTGTAGGCCAGGGCTAGACCCAGTGTGATCGACGGTATGGCCGTGATCAGGGCCTGGTAGAGGTAGAGCCTGACAATATCGCTCGTGGTCCATCCCAGCGCTTTGAGAAGGCCGGCCGGATAGCTTGCTGCCGCCTGCCGCTGAACCACGGCCAGCACCACCAGTCCCAGGGCGGTGATGGCCGGGAGCCACAACATCACCACCAGGCTGCTGCGGCGGCCGAATCCGCGGCGGTACCAGTTCAGGGCCTCCGTGCGGGTGCGGATGGTCACAGGCCAGGCCAAGGCTTCCCGGATTTCAGGCCGCAGTGCTTCGGCCTCGCCGGGATGAAATACATCAAGGGCCAGGTCGCTGGCCCATCCTTCGGCAATCCCCAGAAGCTCACGCGCATCCGCCACGTTTAACAGGACGGTGTCGTAAGCAGCCAGATCCACTTCCGGCGGCAGCACGGAATCGATTTTAAAGTGCATCTTGCGGTGGCTGTTAAGTGTCAGGGAGGCCTCGTCGCCGTGCTGTCGCCACCAACCCCCGACGAGGGCATGTCCGCGGGCGGGAAGTTCCATGCCGTTTGGCGGCAGGCCTGGGCGCCGCATGGCGGAATCGGCGCCCACGACGGTGACACTCATGTCGTCGCTCTGGACCAGTCCCCACACCCGTGGGCGGACCTGGTTGATGCCCGGCAGGTTGCCAACGGCCGCCATCGCTTCGGCCACCGGCAGGGGTTGCCAGCCGGTGGTATCCAGACGGCGAACCACCAGGTCGGGTCCCTGGTAAAGTAGTTGGACGGTGGTTCGTTCCAGAGCAGCGGTGACCAGCAGTACGGCGGCCAGCGCCAGGGTCAGGCCGGCCAGACAACCGGCGGTCAGAACATTCCACCCGGGCTGGCGCAGATTTTCGCGGGCGGCCCAGACGAGCATGGGAACCGATTTAGAAAACATGACCGGATGTCTCCCCGCTAAGGGCGGTGGACCGGATCAGGTCAGCCGGGCCGGGTGGTGCCGGAGGAAGGGTTGGCGACGGCCGCCAGTCGATTGTGCCGGTGTTGGTGAACCGGGTGCGCAGGGGATGTGCGGCGGGAAACACGCAGGGGGTGTCGCGACCGAGGGCGGCGAAAACAGCGGCCTGTCGTTCCAGACCGGGCTTTTGGCGCAGAAGATGATCGGTCGTCATAAGCGCGATGGGCAGGATCGTCAGGGCGAGCGCCACAACTAAAAGACGGATGGCCCCATTCAGGCCGTCGTGGCATTCCGGTGGGCTGTCAGACATCGTGCTTTTCTTGAACCCTCCCTCGGAAGATGGATTCTTAATTTTTAGAAGCGAAACGGCTTACCGGTGAGCGTTTCCCAGTTGTCGCTGTTCAGCGCTTCCAGTCGAAAGATCTTGGTGGCCCCGTGGCGTCGGCGAAAGGCTTCCACGTGGGAGGATTCCCGCAGGGGCACCAGGGCGGGCCCCATGGGGCCGATGACATCCGAACCGGCAATCCAGAACACCTGCCGCGCATCAACCGGTTCCCCCGAGAAATAGTCCTGCGCCACCGGTCGCTCGAGGGCCTCGGTCCGGCGGTCCAGAAAGACCACCGGCTGCAGCCAGGCCTTAAGCATGCAGCCGGCACTGCAGAAATAGAAGGTCGTGCCGTTCATCAACTGAATGGCGGCCGCAAATCGCGGATATTTTATCGGGCGCATGGCACATACCGGGCAGCGGTCGTCCGGGCTGGTATGCAATTGGCCCCGGGCGTCGAGGGGGTGGACCCCAGGCCGGGGATTCTGTGCCCAGGCGTTTGTCGAAACGATCAGTAGGGCCGCGGCCAAGATAAATCGGAAGAAGACCGGAGCCGGCCAGCCGTTAAACAAGAAGAGCCTGCAGACCGGTTGCATGCGAGTCGGGTTTGGCATCATTTCAGTCCTAAGCGTGTCTATGCCGTATTAGACTTTTCTCTGCTTCGTGTAAATGGTATTCCTCGCCGAATGGTTGCCATCGACTTTTCTTCCATGTTTCTGCTGGGATTATTGGGTACCGGCCACTGCCTCGGCATGTGCGGCCCCCTGGTTTTTGCCCTGCCCGGGCAGACCGGGCGCTTCGGTGCCCATCTGGCCTACCATGCCGGACGCCTCGGCACCTACACCCTGATCGGGGCGCTCATGGGGGCCATCGGGGGTATGCTACGCTTTCTGGCCGGCCGGTTTTCCGCCGATCCGCTGACCGGTATGGCGGCCGTGCAGGTTTTCTGCGCATTTCTCGCCGGGGGGCTTTTGATCGTTCTGGGTCTTGCCCGACTGGGGTTGCTGCCGGAGCCCGCGTGGATGTCGGGCGCCGGGATCAGTTCGCTGCCGGGGATCGGCCGTCTGATGCGTTCGGCCGGCCGGGGGACAGGACCTGCCATGCTGGCCTCCGGCGCCGTCATGGGATTGCTGCCCTGTGGGCTTTCCCTGGGCGCCTTCGCGCGTGCCCTGGCGGTGCAGGACCTCCTCGCCGGCGGGGCGCTGACCCTGGTTTTCGGGCTGGGAACCCTGCCGGGATTGCTGCTGCTGGGCAGCGGTCTGGCGCCCCTGATGCGTCGCTACCGGCGGCAATCGGATCTCGTGGCCGGGATGCTGATGATCGGGATGGCCGCGGCCCTGGTGATCAAGAGCGCGGCTGTGATTGCCTTCTAGGCGTTTGGTCAAAGGCGGCCCGCAAGGCATTCCGGATGATCCTGCCGATACAATTCGTGGGGCGTTCAATCCTATCGTTTGTAACCCTATTCACAATCGGCGCTCTACAGTGATGATGTTTATACCCTTAACACCGGAGCATAGCTGTGAACATTCGACGCGTCGTATCGCTTACCGCTGCCCTCGCCTTCGTGGGCATGGTGCTGACCAGTGTGATTCTCTATATCGTTCCCCAAGGCCGTGTGGCTTACTGGGCGGATTGGCGCCTGATGGGTCTGTCCAAAACCCAGTGGGGTGCGGTCCACATCAACCTGGGCCTGCTTTTCCTGGTCGCGCTGGCGCTGCATGTCTATTACAACTGGAAGCCGCTAACCCAATACCTAAAGAACCGTGCCCGCCAATGGAAGATACTTACCCCGGAATTCAATCTGGCCGCAGTACTGGTGGTTGTCTTTACGGTCGGCACACTCGCAGGCTGGCCGCCCTTTACGACTATCCTGGCGCTGCAGGATGACATCAAGGCCGCCGCCGCCCGGAAATACGGCGAGCCGCCCTATGGGCATGCCGAGCTTTCCTCCCTGAAAGTGTTTGCCCGTAAAACCGGGTTGAATCTGGAAGATGCCCTGATGGCCCTGGCGGCCTCCGGTTTCAAAGTGACGGATCCTGAGCAGTCCCTTCAGGAAATGGCGTCGGCCAACGGGGTGTCGCCCCAAACAATTTACAACACCATGATGAAGGTCCCGTCCGCGGCGGCGCTCCAATCCCGTAAGATGCCGGATACACCGCCGCCGGGGACCGGCAACCTTTCCCTGGAAGATATCAGCCGCCAATACGACCTGGATGCCGCCATCCTGATCGAAGCGCTGAAGGCCCGGGGCTTCGAAGCCCGCGCCGATATGACCCTCAAGGCCATTGCCGCGGCCAACAAGCGCAGCCCGGTGGAAATTTACGAGCTGCTGCGATCGATTACCACCGCATCCCCTGCCGGCTGACCGGCATTATCCTCGAATCTGGTAAACGGGTGCAATCCAAGTTTAGATCCAAACCCACCACTTCTGGTGGAGGATATGCATAGGTTCTACCGTTCCGCCGTATTTTCTTATGTAATGGTTACTTTTTTTTCGCGTGAACCCCTGCCGCATAGGGTATGCAAGCCCCCTCCGGGGACG
>JASFTA010000015.1:0-10475 GCA_050114115.1 Desulfobacterales bacterium
CTATTCGCTTCGGCGCCGGGCGGATCGGCGAACTGGCGGATGTCTGCCGGGAATTGGGCATGACGCGCCCGCTGCTGGTGACCGACCCCGGGCTGGCCGCGCTGTCCATGATCGCGGATGCGGCCGCCGGCTGCCGGGCCGCCGGTCTGGGCTGCGAGGTGTTTGCCGATGTCCAGGGAAATCCGGTGGCGAAAAACGTCGATGAGGGCGTGGCCGCGTTTCGCGCCGGTGGGCATGACGGGGTTATTGCCTTCGGCGGGGGCAGCGCCTTGGACGTGGGTAAGGCCGTGGCCCTGATGGTCGGGCAGACGCGGCCCATCTGGGATTTTGAGGATCGTGAGGATTGGTACACCCGGGTCGACGTGGACGGTATGGCGCCGGTGGTGGCGGTGCCGACCACTTCCGGTACGGGGTCCGAGGTCGGGCGCGCTTCGGTGATCACGGATGAACGCGATCACACCAAGAAGATCATCTTCCATCCGCGCATGCTCCCGGCGCGGGTGATCGCCGATCCGGAACTGACCCTGGGGCTGCCGCCGGGCATCACCGCCGCGGTGGGTATGGATGCCTTGTCCCACAACCTGGAAGCCTTTTGCAGCCCGTTCTACCATCCCCTGGCCCAGGGCATCGCCCTGGAAGGGATCCACCTGATCAAAGACTGGCTGCCGACGGCCTGCCGCGAGGGTGACCATGTAAAGGCCCGGACCCATATGATGGCGGCCGCCACCATGGGTGCCGCCGCCTTCCAGAAGGGGCTCGGGGCCATGCATGCCCTGAGTCATCCCTGTGGGGCCGTGCTCGACATCCACCACGGCCTGACCAACGCCGTGGTCATGCCCTATGTACTGGTTTTCAACCGGACCGCCATCGAAGACAAAATCACGGCGCTGGCCCGCTATCTGGATCTGCCCGATCCGTCTTTCCAGGCGGTCGTCGACTGGGTTGTGGCCCTGCGGGAAGAAATCGGCATCCCCGCCGATCTGGCCGCCCTGGGGGTCCACGAAGATCAAATCGGACAGTTGGCGCAGATGGCGGCGGTCGACCCATCGGCCGGCAGCAATCCGCTACCGCTGACCGTGGAGAATCTGACCACCCTGTTCCAGAATGCCGTGCGGGGGCGGATCGGTTGATCCGCGCGGTCGCCCTCGAGGCCATGGAACTGGACGGCAATCCGGACCTGCTGGCCGTGCAGTGGCATCCCGAGCTTTCTGCGGCCGAGGACCCCACCCCGCGGGGTTTGTTCGACCGGCGGGTGGCTCTGGCCGGCAAGGCTTGAGCGCACGATTTACTGTTCTTATCAGGAGAAGCACGATGCATGGATTCATGGGCCGGATACTATCGGTCGATCTCACGACCCAAACCACCGCGGTGTTGATCAAAGGTCAAGATTTCTACCGGCAATACCTGGGCGGCGCCTTTCTGGCCGCCAAACTCTTCGAGGAGGCCGTCACCCAAGGAAACCCCTCGACGGCGCTGGACGCCGCCAATCCCATCGTTTTCGCCACCGGCCCGCTGGCCGGGGCCCGGGTCTGCGGATCCACACGGGTCAACGTGGTGGCCTTGTCGCCGGAGACCCCCGGCATATTTACCTCCCAGGCGGGCGGCGAGTTTGGACCGGACATGAAACGGGCCGGTTTCGATGCTCTGGTGATCACCGGCGCCGCCGCCCAGCCGGTCTATCTCGACATCCACAATGCCCGGGTGACCTTCCGGGATGCCGCTGCGCTCTGGGGCCTGGACCGCTACCAGGCCTTCGATCGGCTGAAGACGGCGCGCGACGGTAAAGCCGCCATCGCCACCATCGGACCGGCCGGCGAAAACCGGGTGCGCCATGCCAACATCATGTTCGAACCGGACCACTATGCCGGCCGGGGAGGCCTGGGCGCGGTGATGGGCGCCAAGAATCTCAAGGCCGTCTGTATCGGCGGGGACCAGGAGGTGCGTTTCGCGGACGCCGCCGCCGTGCGCACCATCAACCAAAGCGGGGGGAAGACCTTTGCCGGGGCCTACGCGCGCAATCCGAACGGGTTTCTGGGGGTGCTGCGAACCTACGGGACATTCGGGCTGATGGCCCTCAACCAGGACATCGGCAACCTGCCGGTCAACAATTTCAACCGGGCCCAGCTCGACGATGCGGATTTCGAAGCCGCCATCCAGCATGCCGCCATCGAAGAAACGGCGGTCGGCCGGCGCAATCCCTGTAAGGGCTGCTACCTGGGATGCAAGAAGAAATCCGCGGCCGATGCCGACCACGCCGGGCTGGCTGAATATGAAAGCATGGCCATGCTGGGCCCCAATCTGGGGCTCAGCGACCTGAATCAGATGATGGCCGCCAGCGAGTTGTGCAACCGGCTGGGCCTGGACACCATCTCGACCGGCGCCCTGATCGCCTACGTCATGGATGGCTTCGCCCACGGCGATCTGGACGAGAATGAACTGGGGTTTGGCATCCGTTTCGGCGAGGGTGACAAGGTCGGTGAGCTGATCCGCATGATCGCCCTGCGCAAAGGGAAGCTCGGCCGCCTGCTGGCCGACGGCATCGCCGCCTGCCAGGAGGCTTTGGGGCCGGACACCGCCCGTCATCGGCGCTTTGCCCGTGGCATCGGGCTGCCGGCCCACCTCCCGCGGGCCAAGCCCGGCATCGGGTTCGGTTACCTGCACGGGCCCAACCCTGGCGATCACATGAAAGCCGAACACGACTGGATCGCGGCGAGCCCCGGTGACCTGAAGGCCTTCATGATCGACGCGACGTCGGAGCCCCAGGCCCTGGACCGGATCAAGGTGGAAGTCTACCGCGCCACCCAGATCTACTACGCGGCCATGGATGCCCTGAGCCTGTGCATGTTCATCTTCGGGCCGGGCAACATTCTGAGCTATGAACAGATCGTCGCGTTGGTCAACGCCGCCACCGGGTGCGACTATACCTTCGATGATCTCATGCAGATCGGCGAGCGGGCCGTTCAGCTGCAGCGCCGGCTCTACGTTGCCTTCGGCGGCCGGGATGAAGACCTGCCGCCTTTCATGGAGACGCCCATCCCCGCGGGGCCCACCGGCGGAAACCGGATTGCTGGAGAAGACTTCGCCGACGCCCGCGAGCACTATTACCGCCTCTGGGGCTGGGATGCCGGAGATCAGTCATAGGGTCATCGGAATCTTGCTTGCCCATTTTTCATCTCGTCGCCGAGGGTTTCTCGTGGCGTTCGACGTCGACAGCGACGGATAATTCGTGCTGGCCGGCGCCGAAGATGACGCCCTTGATCGGGGTGACGTCGGAAAAATCGCGTCCCATGGCCACGACGATGTGCTGGTCCGAGGGCACCTGATTGTTGGTGGGGTCGAAATCGATCCAGCCGAACCCGGGGACATAGGCCCCAAACCAGGCATGCGAAGCGTCGGCCCCCTTAAGTTTTTCCTTGCCGGGCGGCGGCAGGGTTTCGATGTAGCCGCTCACATAGCGGGCGGGCAGCCCCATGCTGCGCAGGCATCCGATGCCCAGTTGGGCGAAATCCTGGCACACCCCCCGGCGGTGTTTGAGGACTTCGTCCAGCGGCGTGGAGGTGTCGGTGAAGCCGGGCCGGAATTCGAAGTCCTCATGGATACGCTGCATCAGGTCGCAAACCGCCTCCACCTGGGGGCGCTGGGGACTGAACGAGGGCTGGGCATAGGCCCGGAGCTGGGCCGTGATTTCGATCAGCGGTGAGTCCAGGATGAATTCCGAGGCCGCGATCGTGTCGGGGTCGGTTGCCGTATGCACCTGCTCGCGGGCCGTCTCCCAGGCCAGCGACGGATAGATGGCCATCATGTCGGCCTTGCCGGTGATGCGCACATGGCTTTCGACCACCACGGTCATGACCTTGTGGGGTTGGTCGATGGCCAGAAACCAGGTGGGATTGCCGAAGTAATCGAGCCGTTCGCGCAATTCGGCGGGTGGTGGCTCCGCGGTCAGGGTTTTGCCGATCAGGGTCTGGGTCGCCAGGTTGCGCGGGCTCAGGCGCACCTCGTTGTAGCTCACGGCCGTGTTCTCCGTATAGGTGTAGCGGGTCTCGTGACGGATGCGGTAGTTCATGGTGCGGGCTCCCTGGAACGGCCGGTGAGTTGATGCAGTTTGGGGGTGTGGATGAAATAGGCGTGGGAGATGGCTTCGGAGGCCTGTTCCATCAGGCGTCGCATGTCCTTGAGCAGCGAGGCCAGGTGCGGGTAGCCGTCGTCGGGAGACGCCTGGCGGCAGAGGCTTTCGGTGTCGCTCAAGCGCAAGCGGGTGGAGGCCTCCAGGATCAGGCGTTCCTCGAGGCGCAGGCGGTAGGCGCCGCGTTCCTGGGGCAGATCGGTGATGTGGTCACGAATGCGGTCCAGCTGGAAAATCAGGGCGCGTGGATTGCGGTCGTCCAGCAGCAGCAGGTCCAGTACGGTGTCGCGGGCGATATAGGAGCGATAGCGCCGGCGGTAGGTGATGATGTTTTCAGTGGTCTGAAGCACGGATTCCATCATCAGGCTGTCGATGAGCGTTTCCCGGTGGGTCTCCAGGCTGAGGCGGATGAATTCGCTCAGCATCAGGGCCCGTTCGAGCCGGCGGCCGATGTCGAGAAAGGTCCACCCCAGCTCGCGTGACATACTCTCCAGGCACAACCCGGCAAAGGCCAGCAGCGAGGAGACCAGGCGGTCCAGCGCCGGATGCATGGCCCGGGAGGCGCGGGGCATGTGCTGCAGGTTCAGGCGATGCATCTCCAGGTCGTTGACGATTCGCCAAGAGTCCGAGGACCAGCGCTCGCGCACGGCCTGGGCCGCATTGAAGAGAAATTCGAGGCTGGCCGTGATGCTGCCCGCGTCCTGGTTGGCGGTGACGATGTCGGAAATTTCGGCTGCCAGGCTTTTCGGCGTCTCGACGGCGGCCGCGGATGGAGCGGTTATCGCGGCCATTTGCCGGATGACCGCCATCAGGTCGCCGATGCACGCCAGGCGGTCTTCGTCTTCGCTGCGTTCGGTGTCTTCTACCTGGCGCAGGGTCGCGCGCAGCATGCGGGCCAGCATCTCGGTGCGCTCGGCATAGCGGCCGACCCAGAACAGGTTTTCGGCCGTGCGGCTGGGCAGGACGGCCTGGCGTTTTACGATCCGGCCCTGGCTTTGGGACTGCAGCCACAGGCTGGCGTGCTTCTGGGGCTGGGAGGCCGCCACCCAGATGTCTTTGAGGATCCCCCCGGTACGGTTGACCACCCAGTGGGCTTCGGGATCGCCGGCGCTGCGCGCGATGCCCCCGGGCATCAGGGTATAGCCGCCCGTGGCCTGGGCCAGGGCGAACAGGCGCATCAGGGTGGGGCGTGGCTGGAAGACATTTTCCTGCAGGCAGGGGGCCGTGGCCAGCGTCTGGGGGGTCTGCCCCACATAGAGGTGCGGGTGGGTCTCGATGCGCTGCCGCCATTCCTGGCATTCTTCGGCCGTGAGTTGTGATCCGAAAACGCCTTTTGCGCGCACGCTGCGGAAGATGGGTTTGATGATCAGCTGCGGCAGATGCTCCAGGACATAACGGCGGTGATCCGGCCTGCCGCACCACCAGGTGGGCAGCGAGGGCAATAGCAGGTCCTGGTTCAGGAGATGGCGCGCCAGCGTCGGCAGAAAGGCCATCAGCCCGGGATTCTCCAGTACCCCGCTGCCCAGGGGGTTGGCCACCACCACGTGGTTGCGGCGGGCCACCTCCAGAAGACCGGCCAGTCCGTTCTGTCCGGCGGGGTCCAGTTCCAGGGGATCACAGCCGCGGTCGCTGGTCATGCGCAGAATGATGTCCACGAGTTCAAGGCCGTAGAGGGTCTTGAGCCACACCCGGCCGTTGCGCACGGTCAAATCGTCGCCCTGGACAACAGGGTAGTTCAGATAGGCCCCCATGTAGGCCTGCTCGAAATAGGCTGCATCCTGGGAGCCCGGGGCGTAGAGCACGATCCGGGGCTGTTCTTTGGCATGGGGCGCGTGTTCTCCCAATTCGTCCCGCAGCAGGCGGAAGAAAAACGAGAGCCGCTGAACCTTGCAGGTGCGAAAGAGATCGGGCATGACCTGGGCCATGGCCGTGCGGTTTTCCAGGGTGTGGCCCATGCCGAAAGGCCCTTGGGTGCGGTCGGCCAGCACAAGATACCCGCCGTCGTGGCCGCGGGCCAGATCGGCCGAATAGAGCAGCAGTTGATGGGCGGCTGACAGGCGTACATCCTGACAGGGACGCAGAAAACCTTTGTGACCGTATACCAATTCGGGCGGCAGGACACCGCTGCTGATCAGGCGACGGGGGCCGTAGAGATCCTGCAGCACCAGATCCAGGAGCTGGGCGCGCTGCTGCAGACCGTCGCTGATGATCTGCCAGTCCTCGCGTCCGATGATCAGCGGCAGGATGTCCAACTTCCAGTTGCGATGGATGCCCTGGGGATCGCCGTGAATGTTGTAGGCCACCCCGTTTTCGCGGAAGATGCGGGTCACTTCCTGGTGGTAGCGCTCGAGTTGATCGCAGCCCTGGCGGTCGAGGGCCTGGATCAGCGGCTGCCAGTGCCGGCGGATGGTTTGATCCCGGGTCCACAGCTCGTCGAACCCGGCGGGCGGCCGGGCGTAGGTGTAACAGCGTCCCGGGGCTGTCGTAACGGTCATCGATTTGGGCGAGGGGGCGGTCGTCGTCATGGTGTTTTTTTAGATCGTTTGACGGAAAAGCGCAAATCCAGGGTGTGGGGGTATTCCGGATTGGTATCCGGGGATGGTGCCGCCGTCGGACCGGGAGCGTGCCCTTGAGGTTCAAAGCGGCCCGCTGAAGGGACGGGCGCCGGGGCCACCAGGGACGGTTTCGGGGTGTGGCCGAATTCCCAGAACCGCGACGTGCGTCGGGATTCGGCCTCGAAGGCGTTGACCGGGAAAACTTCCTCATGGCGTCCGCCGGGATGGGCCACATGGTAGGTGCAGCCGCCCACGCTGCGACCAGTCCAGGTGTCGATCAGGTCGAAGACCAGGGGCGAATGCACGCCGATGGTGGGGTGCAGGGCCGAGGGGGGCTGCCAGGCGCGGTAGCGCACCCCGGCCACGTATTCGCCCTGGGTGCCGGTGGCGCGTAAAGGCACCTGGCGTCCGTTGCAGGCCAGCGCATAGCGGCTGTCGGTCAATCCCGCGAGGCGGACCTGCAGGCGTTCAAGGGAGGAATCCACGAAGCGGCTGGTGCCCACCGACGAGAGTTCTTCCCCCAGAACATGCCAAGGTTCGATGGCCATGCGCAGCTCGATGGTCATGTCCTGGATTTGAACCGTGCCGTAGTGGGGGAAGCGGAATTCGAAAAAGGGCGCCAGCCATTCGTGCGCAAAAGGGTAACCCGCCGCCTGCATGTACCTTGTCACCTCGGCCAGGTCGGCCTCCACATAGTGGGGCAGCATCCAGCGGTCGTGGAGCGCCGTGCCCCAGCGCACCAGGGCATGGCGGTAGGGCGTTCGCCAGAAGACGGCAATCAGGGTCCGCAGCAGCAGCATCTGCACGATGCTCATGCGGGCGTGGGGCGGCATGTCGAAGGCGCGAAACTCCACGAGCCCCTGGCGGCCGGCCAGACTGTCCGGGGAATAAAGTTTGTCGATACAGAACTCGGAGCGGTGGGTGTTGCCGGTGAGATCCACCAGCAGGTGCCGCAGCAGGCGGTCCACCAGCCAGGGAGGGACGGGCTCGCCGGGGGGCGGGATCTGCGCAAAGGCGATTTCCAGCTCGTAGAGTTGTTCCTCGCGGCCCTCGTCCACCCGCGGCGCCTGGCTGGTGGGGCCGATGAACATGCCGGCAAAGAGGTAGGAAAGCCCCGGGTGATGCTGCCAGAAGGTGATCAGGCTTTGCAACAGGTCGGGGCGCCGCAGAAAGGGGCTGTCCGCCGGCGTTGCCCCGCCCAGGGTCACGTGGTTGCCGCCGCCGGTGCCGGTGTGGCGGCCGTCGAGCATAAATTTTTCGGTGCCCAGGCGTGCCAGGCGGGCCTGGGCGTAGAGGGCCGTGGTGTTGGTCACCAATTCGCGCCAGGAGTGGGCCGGGTGGATGTTGACCTCGATCACACCGGGATCGGGGGTGACCTTCAGGCTTCGCAGGCGCGGGTCCGCTGGCGGTGGATAGCCCTCGATGACGACCGCTTGCCTGAGATGCGCGGCCGTGGCTTCGACGTGGGCGATGAGCGCCAGGTATTGCTCCAGATGGCCGGAGGGGGGCATGAAAACGTAGAGGCGCCCGCTGCGGGGCTCCACGCACAGCGCCGTGTGGGGAATCGCGCGGGCGGTGTCGCCGTCGCGTGCGATGCGTTTCTCCGCACGGGCGCATGTTCGCGGCGCGGCGGATACGGCCTCGGGATCGGCCGCCAGGGCGGCCTGGTGAAAATCCGCCAGGGGCGCGACGGGCTCCAGCGGGGAGCATTCGGGCAGGGGGTCGCGCTTTTCTTCCGCCACCCACGGCAGGGCCTCCAGCGGCAGACGCAGGCCCATGGGCGAAGTCCCGGGCATGAGGAACATGTGGACCGTGCGCAGCGGCCAGCGGGCACCGGCCCAGCCCTCACGGCCGAAATCCCAGGCCAGGGGCAGGGCAAAACCCACCGGGGCCCCCAGATCGCCCCTCAGCCGCTCGGCCAGGCGCTGGCGTTCCAGAGGATCTTTCAGATCGGTTTTGAGCGGATCCACGTTGGTCGGCACCTGGCCCTCGGACCAGAGGTGGTACAAGACATCCTCGTACCCCGGTAAAATGATCCCCGGGTCCAGCCCCAAACGCTGCGCCAGTTCATCGATGAAACGCCGGGCCTGTTCGATGTCGGCGCCATCGTCGCGGCCCTCGTCACCCATCAGGGCCTGATCCTGCCAGACGGGTAATCCGTCTATACGCCAGTAGCTGGCCAGGGCCCAGCGGGGCAGTTCTTCGCCCGGGTACCACTTGCCCTGGCTGGCATGGCGCAAACCGCCGGGCGCGAAGGTGGCGTGCAGGCGCTTCCAGAGATCTTCGGCCAGGACGCGTTTGTGCCGGCCCAGCGCCGCCGTGTTCCACTGCGCCGATTCCATATCGTCGATGGAGACAAAGGTGGGCTCGCCGCCCATGGACAGGCGCACGTCGCCTGCGATCAAGGCGGCTTCCACCTTTTCCCCCAGTGCGTCGATCGCCTGCCACTGGTCTTCGCTGTAAGGTTTGGTCACCCGTGGATCTTCCGCCACGCGTTCAACCCGGTTGCTGTAGGCGAAGGTCGTTTCGCACTTGTCCGTGGCGCCCGTCACCGGTGCGGCGCTGACCGGGTCCGGCGTGCAGGCCAGCGGAATATGGCCTTCGCCGGCAAAGAGCCCCGAGGTGGGGTCCAGGCCCAGCCAGCCGGCACCCGGCGCATAGACCTCGGCCCAGGCATGCAGGTCGGTGAAATCGGCTTCCGGGCCTGAGGGCCCGTCCAGCGATTTCTCATCGGCGACCAACTGGACCAGGTAGCCGGAGACGAAGCGGGCGGCGAGTCCCAGATGCCGCAGGATCTGGACCAGCAGCCAGGCCGAGTCGCGGCAGGACCCGCGGGCCCGTTTCAGCGTCTGCTCACAGGTCTGGACCCCGGGTTCGAGGCGGACCGAATAATCAACGGCTTTCCAGAGGCGCTGGTTGAGGCTCACCAGAAAGTCGTTGGTTTGTTGACGGGCGCGATCCACTCCGGCCAGCCAGGCCTTCAGCCGCGGGCCGCGTTCCTCCACCTGCAGGTAAGGCCACAGTTCCTTTTTCAGTTGCTCGGGATATTCAAAGGGGCAGTGCTCGGCGTATTCCTCCAGGAAGAAATCGAAGGGGTTGATGACGGTCATGCGGGCCACCAGATCCACGTCGATCAGCATCCGTTCGGCCGTTTGGGGAAAGACCACCCGGGCCAGATAGTTGCCGAAAGGGTCCTGCTGCCAGTTGATAAAGTGATCCGGCGGTTCAATTTTGAGGCTGTAGGCTTCGATAGGTGTGCGGCAGTGGGGGGCCGGACGCAGCCTGAAAACATGGGGGCTTAAGGCAACGAAGCGATCAAAGCGATATTCGGTCCGGTGGTGAATAGCGATGCGGATCGTCATGGGCTCACTCGCGGTTCAAGTATTAGGGGGTGGCTGTCGTCGATGTCCTCGGGCGCAGCATCAGAACATGCAATGCGCCCGAAATCTTTACCGCTCTCTTTACCACAGAATGCAATTTGCTGGCCATTAAAACCGTTCCTGGGTACGGGGACCGGGCATGTTGCGCGTCACGCGGTCGAAGGCGACCGCCGGCCATTGGCGACTGTCCATTGGCCGGCCGGTAGGCGAATATAATGGTTTACAAAACTGAAGGATTTAAATAAAGGGATTACTATTTTGTAATTCAACCGGCAGATTATCCTTCCAATCTTAAAAAGGCTATTGGCCGACCTTGAGAAAACTATCGGCGGCAGGCCCACCATGAGCCGGATTGTGGCCGGCCGGCGCCGACTAGCCGGCATCGTGGTATCCTTCTTGCTTATAACTTATCCA
>JASFTA010000016.1:0-10284 GCA_050114115.1 Desulfobacterales bacterium
GTTCAGGGCCACGAGGTGAAAGCCTTCGAACATGACCGCCGCACAGAACAGGCCCAAAAGGGCGGCGGCGGCTGTTTCCAGCACCTGCCACAGCGGGCCTTCGAAGAGGATCGGGGTGTAGACGAAAAGCAGCGGGATGATATAGATGCCCTTGGCCAGCTTCCAGGATTCGATCCCGGTCTCCAGCGGTCGGCTGCCCGATATGCCGGCGGCGGAATAGGCCGCCAGGCAGACCGGCGGGGTTACGTTGGCATCCTGGGAATACCAGAAGATCAGCATATGGGCGGCGATCAGCGAGGTGCCCAGCATCTCCATGGAGGGGGCCGCCAGAACCGCCAGGACGATGTAGGAGGCCGTAACCGGCAGCCCCATGCCCAACACCAGTGAGGCCAGAGCGACGAGGATGATGGTGATGAAAAGACTGCCACCGGAGATGGTCGAGATCATGATCGAAAACTTGATGCCGGCGCCCACCATCAGCACCACGCCCACCACGATGCCGGAGCACAGCAGGATGACGCCGGTGGACACCATGTTCTGAGACCCCTTGGCCAGGGCATCCAGGATGTCTCTTGGCCCCATGCGGGTCTTGGGGTTGAACCAGCTGCAGACGATGATGGCGCCGATGCCGGCGCAGGCCGAGAAGGTCGGGGTGAAGCCGTAGATCAGCAGCCCCATGAGCACGCCGATGGGGATGAAGAAATGCCAGCCCGCCTTGAGGACGGAAACGACCGACGGGATTTCGTCCTTTTCCAGGGTGCGCAGCCCCTCTTTCTTGGCCCGCAGATGTACGAAAAAGGCCACGCTCACGAAGTAGAGGACCGCCGGGATGATGGCCACGCCCACGATGGTCAGGTAGGGAATCTGGGTCCACTGGCTCATGATGAAGGCCCCGGCCCCCATGATCGGGGGCATGAGCTGGCCGCCGGTGGAGGCCGCCGCCTCGACCCCGCCGGCGAAGCGGGCGGAAAAGCCGACGCGCTTCATCAGGGGGATCGTAATGGAGCCCGTGCCCACGGTGTTGGCCACGGCGCTGCCTGATATGGACCCCATCAGCCCGCTGGCAAAAACGGCCATTTTGGCCGGCCCCCCCACCATGCGGCCCATCACGGCCACCGACAGATTGATGATGAAGTCGCCGGCGCCGGATTTGAGCAGAAAAGCGGCGAAGAGCACGAAGAGAAACACGAAGGTCGACGAGATCGTGGCGATCGTGCCGAAGATGCCGTCCGGTGCGAAATACATGCGGTAGAGCATGCGCTCGACGGTCACCCCCGGGAAATTCCACAGGCCCCCCATATAGCGGCCGAACCACAGGGCGTAGGCCAGAAACACCGTGGCGATCGAGGGGATGATGTAGCCGGCCGTGCGCCGGGTGATCTCGATCATGAGCACGATGGCGATGCCGGCAAAGACCAGATCGATCAAGATGGGCACTTCGTTGCGGGCGTGCAGGGCGTCTTCGAAGAGCACCAGATAGACGCCGGTGGCCACGGCTAAAACGGCCAGGCCGTAATCGAGCGGCAGGGTCTGACGGGCGGCGCGCCGTGATATCGGGTAGATGATGAATCCCAGGAAGAGGACGAAGGCGAAGTGCAGGGCGTTGCGCTGGATTTCGGGCATGATCCCGATGGTGTTGACCCACAGGTGAAAGAGGGCCATGGCAACGCCGGCCCAGTAGATGATCCGCGCGTGAATGCCGCCCAGACGTCTTTGGGCCGCGCGGGATTCCCCGCTGGTTTCGGTTTTGACGTCGGCGTCCGGGGTGTCGCTCATGCTTTTTCCTTACAAGCGCTGCGCGCGCAATTATACCGCGGGCCCGCGTGGTTGCATCAACGGATATGATGAAATCGAAAAAGTGTTCGATTCAGAATTGTGGATTTTTGGTTCTGATCGAGGCCGCACAAGGGTTTCCGGTGAGGCGTACGTCGGTACGCCGCAGCCGGAAACCCGCGGAGAACGAAGCACAGGGCCCAAAAGACCATTTCTGGATGGACACTGCTTAAGGCATCAGCTCGGGCGGAATCTCGATGCCCATTTCCTTGTAGTATTTGGCCGCGCCGGGGTGCAGGGGCACCGGCAGGCCGTTGATCGCCCGTTCCAGGCTCATGGCTTTGGTGGCCTTGTGGATGTTGTTCAGGAACGGCAGGTTCTCGTAAATGGTTTTGGTGATCAGGTAGACCGTCTCCTCAGAAACGCCGGGCTCGACGGCCAGGAAGTTGGGCTGGGAGATCGTGTTGATGTCGGTTTTCTGACCCGGATAGGTGCCGGCCTTGATGACGAAGCGGTTCCAGATGGGGTATTGCTTCTGAATCAGGGCCAGTTGAGCGTCCGTGAAATCAAGCACCTTGATCTTGCCGGCGCCCAGCTGGGCATAGAGCTGGGTCACGGCGGCCACGGGCGGTCCGGCCGGGGTGTTCATGCCGGAGATGCGGCCGTCCATCATGGCCTGGGCCGATGGTGTGTAGGCCAGGAATTCCAGGGTCATTTCCTTCTCGGGATCAACATCCAGGGCCGCCAGGATAGTGCGCCCGGAGCCTTCGGTGCCGCTGCCCCGCTTGCCGATGGAAAACTTTTTGCCGAAATTCCGGAGGTCGTCCACCGTACCGGTCTTGGCGAATTTCTGCAAAACGGTGAAGTGCTCCACGTTTTCCCACAGCATGGTCACCGAGCGGAAGTTCTTGACGGCCTTGCCCTCGTAAGGGCCTTTGCCGTTATAGGCGTTCAGTCCGAAAAGCGACTGCAGAATGGCGAGTTGGGCCTCCTTGTTCTTGAGCATCTGGACATTTTCGCCCGATCCGGCGGAGTTGATCGCCGTGGCCGTGATCTTGTGGTTCTTGGCAAGCTTGATGCTGATCAGGGTGCCGATGGCAACACCCACGGGGTAATAGGTGCCGCCGGTGGTGGCGGTGGCGATAATCAGGCTTTCGGCCGCTTTGGAGGCTTGTGGTCCGGCGCCCAGCATGAGACCAAGGGCCACAATCAGAATCAGCAGTTTTTTAGCCATGGTTCCCTCCTTCATGGTAGTGGTTGACGATACAGCGTGCGACGGGTTCGGGTGCGCTTACCCGTTGGCGGTGCCCGACCCTTTACAGCGGGTTGGCACCCATGTAGGATGCTTGAATTCAATAGGTCTGACCAACGGATCCTCATATAACGTTCGCCGGTTGGGCGTCAATAGCCGACACCGGCCCGCGGGCGTTATGTATTGCCGGTCAGGGGGAACCATTGGCCGGGAACCAGGCCCATGCGCTATCCGTCCTACATCGAATCCGACTTTGCCTTTCCCGCGTTCATGCACGCCGTGATGCATTTCCCGCGGCCGCGGATCGATGACCTCGAAACCGCCGTGACGGCGGCCACGGCGGAACTGATCCGGTCAGCCGGAATCAAAGGGGGCGATCGCGTGGCCCTCGGTGTGGGCAGCCGGGGCATCGCCCACCTGCCGCTGATGGTGCGCACGATCGTGGCCGGCTTAAAACGTCTGGGGGTTGCCGTGATCATCGTCCCAGCCATGGGCAGCCACGGCGGAGCGACGGCCGAGGGGCAAACGGCCGTGCTGGCGCGGTTGGGCGTTACGGCGGAAAGTTCCGGGGCCCCGATTTGCTCCGCGATGGGGGCCATTGAAGTGGGGCGTGTATTGGACGATGTCCCCGTCTATTTTGCGCGTGCAGCTTGCCGGGTGGACCACACCATCGCCATCAACCGCGTCAAACCCCACACCAAGTTCAAGGGCCCGCTCGAAAGCGGCATTGCCAAGATGCTGAGTGTCGGCCTGGGCAAACACGAGGGTGCGCTGGCTTTTCACCGTTTCGCCCTGCGCCACGGGTTTAATCCCCTGCTCAGGGCCATGGCGGAAGCCCTCAGGGAACGTACCAATTTCCGCGGCGCCATCGCCATCGTCGAGAATGCCCATGAGGAGACCTGCCAGATCAAAGCCGTGCCGGCCCGCAAAATGTTCACGATGGAAGCCAAGCTGCTGGAAACGGCCAAATTTCACCTGCCGCGATTGCCCTTCCGGGAACTCGACCTTCTGGTCATCCGGCAGATCGGCAAGGAAATCAGCGGCGCCGGCATGGACCCCAACGTTACCGGGCGGGCCTTCGATTTGATGGAAAGCGATTTCTCCGATCATCTTCAGGCCACCCGGGTGGCGGTTCTCGATCTTTCCGCGCATTCAGGCGGCAACGCCATCGGCATGGGCAACGCCGATATCATCACCGAAAAAGTATTTGCCCGCATGGACTACGGGGCCACCCTCATGAACGCCCTAACGAGCCTGTCGCTGCACAAGGCCTTCATCCCTGTGCGCCTGCCCAACGATCGCAAAGCCATCCAGGCGGGGTTCACGACCCTCGGTCCGGTGGCACCCGAGGAGGTGCGTGCGGTGATCATCGAGGACACCCGGCAGATCACGGAATTTCTGGCCAGCGCCGCGCTGGCCGCCGAACTGGGCGCCGTGCCCGCGGCGGAGATCCGCTCGACGGGGCCCCTGACGTTCGATGCCGACAATAATCTGCGCGTGCCCTGGGATGGGGGAAGATGACAGGGGCGCCTTCCATCTTCAGCAGGTGCTCGCATTCCCGGGGTGGCCGATCAGCCCGACTGTTCGTGCAGGTGAAAATGTCTATGGATGTATCGGTATGACGACGAAACCGGAAGACAGCCAGCGCTGGTTCACCGGAAAGCGTTTCTGGCTGGCGCTTGCCACGGGGATCGTTGGGCTGCCTCTAAGCACCTTCCTCGTGCTGGATCATTTGTGGCCCCTGGACCGCGATCGGCTTGACCGACCGCTGGCCACCCGCATCCTCGATCGCCACCAGCGCGTCGTTCGCCTGCACCTGAGTTCCGACGGCTACTGGCGTTTTCGGGCCGCTCCCGAAGAGATTCCAGAAAACCTCAAGGGGGCGGTGCTGGCCGTCGAGGATCGTTTTTTCTACGCGCACTGCGGGATCAATCCAGTATCCCTGGTACGCGCCGTGCTCCACAATCTCAGCCAGGAACGCTTGATGGGCGGCTCCACCATCACCATGCAGGTGGCCCGCATGATGCACCGGCGCCCGCGCCACGTGACCAGCAAACTGATTGAAATCTTCACGGCCCTGCAACTCGAGGCGCATTTCACCAAAGACCAGATTTTGAATTACTACCTCAACCTGGCGCCCTACGGCGGCAATATCGAAGGTGTTGCCGCCGCCGCGCGGTTTTATTTCGACAAACCGCTGCACGCTTTGTCGATCGCCGAAATCGCGCTCCTGACGACGATTCCCAAGAATCCCAATGCCAACCGGCCGGACCGTGGGGTGAACCTCGCGGCCGGGCGTCGCCGCGTGGTTGAAACGATGGCGCGGCGCGGCGTGATCTCGCCGGACCAGACCCGTCGGGCGCTGGTCGAACCGATCAGGGCGCGGCGCATCCCCCCGGCCTTCACAGCGCCGCATTTCACGGCCCGCGAACACTATCCGCCCAGTGGCCGACCGACCATCGTCACCACCATGGATCGCGACCTGTACACCTTCGTCCGGCAACGGCTGACGTATCAAATTGCCCAGCTCGCCTACCTGGACGTCCACAACGCCGCCGCCGTGGTGATCCACAACCCCAGTATGGAGATCCGGACCTATGTGGGTTCGCACGACTTTTTCGATACGGCCCACGGCGGTCAGAACGACGGGGTGCAAATGGTCCGCTCGCCCGGATCGGCCCTGAAACCCTTTATCTATGCCCGGGCCTTCGATGCCGGTCTGGTGACGCCCCAGAAGCAGGTCTTCGATATCCCTTTCGCCGTCGGCGGCTATGCGCCCCGCAACTTCGACCGGCGCTTCTACGGCGTGGTCACGGCGGCCGAAGCCCTGCAAGCGTCCCTCAACATACCGGCCATCGAATTGAACCTGCTGCTCGAAGACAAGGCCCTCTACGAACTGCTGCGCCAGGCCGGGGTGCGCAGCGTTGACCAGGGCAAACGCCACTACGGTGCGGCCATCGCCGTGGGCGGGGTGGGCCTTTCCCTGCTGGATCTGGCCCATCTGTACACCGCTTTGGCCAACCAGGGGCGGCTGCGTCCCCTGCTCAGGACCCCCCGGGGGGTCGCCGCGCCGGCCAGGGCCCGCGAACTCTTCAGTGCCGAGGCCGCCTGGCTGGTCTCCGAAATCCTGGCCGACGGCTTCCGGAAGGAATTTTCCGCCCACTGGAACGCCATCCGGGATATCCCCAAGGTCGCCTTCAAAACCGGCACCTCGGCCGGCGGCCGCGATCTTCTGACCATCGGCTACAACCGGGAGTACACGGTGGCTGTCTGGGTGGGCAATTTCGACGGCACCCGCACGCAGGACCTCACCGGGATCGACGCCGCCAGCGAGGTGATGTTCGATATTTTCCGGCAGTTGTCCCGCACCCAGCGTTTCGAGTGGCTGGAACGTCCGGCCGATGTGAAGCGTGAAGCGATCTGCCCGGGAATTTTGGAGGCCGTCGACGGATTCTGCCCCGATGCGGTCGAGGACTGGGTGATCGCCAGCCGGCCACGGCCGCCGGCCTGCCGGCGGCTGCGCGCGGAAGTTCTGGCCTATCTCGTGGAAGCCGGACGCATCGAGGGGTTAAACGACCTGCGCTTCCATGAATGCTATGCCGAACTGGCGGCGCTCAAGCCGCATATCGCGGCCCCCCACGACGGGGCCCTGTTTGCGGTGGACGGCCGCCGACAGCAACGTTTTGGCAAGATTCAGCTCCAATGCTACAGCTTTCAGCCCGATCCAACCATTTACTGGCTGGTGGACGCACACCCCCCCCGGGCCGCCCGCTCCGGTCAGCCACTGCTGCTGCCGCTAGACGAGGGGGCCCATCGGATCGCCTGTCTCGACAGCAGCTCGCAGATCACCTGGAGCCGGTTCCACATTCAAAAGGAGTCGCAATGAAAGCGCTTAAAAACTTGAGCTTGATCGCAATCGTCTTCGGCTTTACCCTGGGGGCCGCCGCCGGGCAGTTGGCCCTTATCCCGCCGGCCGACAAAGTGGCCACCGATGCGGCCAGCATGGTTTTCAAGTTGAGCCGCAAGGCGATTGCGGAAGCCCAAGTGGGCCACGTGACCAATCAGGCCGTCATCCACATCGACGGTGTCGCCGGCAGCTTTGCCTTCGAAGCCCGCGACCAGATCCGGTTTTACCCCCGGCAGCCCCTGCGGGCGGGCACACGCTACGGCGCCCGGATCAATCCCCAGTTTTTCAAGGCGGCCGCCCCTGCCGATCAGACGGTCTATTTTGAAACCGAAGCGTTGACGGTTCAAGAGGCGCAATTGTTTCGCACACCGCAACCCTTGCTGCGTCTGGTGTTCAACGATGTGGTCCGTCGTCAGAGCCTGGTCCAACAACTGCGCCTCGAGAAAACGCAGAAGCTGGCCGCCACGCGGCTGCCGTTTGAAGTGCAGCCCGCAGGCGATGCCCGTGTTTTTCTGGTGACGATCACCGAGCCCCTGGGTGAGAATGCTCTGGTCGCGGCCCTTGACAGGCAATTGACCAGCGCCGCGGGTGTGCGGTTGCCCCAGGGCTTCCAGGAAATCTTCGCGCCTGAGGACCGTCGTGTGCGTCTGGACAGCCGGCGACGCCGTCTCGTGCTGCCGGATGCCCCCCGCGGGGTGTCTCTGGAGGACGGGCGCGTCGGAATTCGGCTGTATGTCCCCGGCGGGTTTTATACCGATACGGCGATCCAGCCGCACCTGAGGATCGAAGGGCTGACCACCTTCAAGGTGAGTAAACGGCGCTATATCGACAAGCAGGAACGCAAGCAGTTCGGCCTATCCTCCCGCAGCCGCTACGCCTTTGACATCACCGGTGACTTCAAACCCCGTAGCAACTACCGTCTGACCCTCAAGGCCGGCCTGCGGGACGGCTACCGCTTCGAGCTCAAGGAGGACGAAGCTTACACGATCACCACCGGCGACCGCCTGCCGGCCTTCAAATTCGAAAGCGACCAGCCTTATCTGAGCACCGCCGGCGATGTGGGCTTCAGCGCCGTCAACGTCGCGGCGGCCCGGTTTATCGTCGAGCGCCTGAGCGAGGCCAATTTCCGCTTCTTTTTAAATTTCATGGACGGTCAGCCGGACAACGTGGGGCGGGGCAGCGAAGAGGTCTACAACCAACGTATCGAGATAACGGGTGAATTCAACGAATTTTCCCGCCATAAAGTCGCCCTCAAGCCCTTCCTCAAGAAATGGCCCGGCGGCGTCTATCGCCTGACGCTGCGCGACAAGGAGATCTCCGCCGCCACCGTCGTATTTCTGACGGATATTGGCCTGAGCGCCCACTTGGGCGCCGAGCAGCTCTTCGTGGCGGCCACCAGCCTGTCGCAGGCCCGCCCGCTTGGGCGGGCGCGCGTCACGGTCTATTCGGCCAAGAACGCGCTGATCGCCGAGGGGCGGACCGACGGCGACGGCGTGTACATCCTCGACCGGGAAGATCTCGCGGAGCGCCAGGTTAAATCCGTCGTGGTGGAAAAAGGACGGGATCGCGGCTTCCTGGTGCTCAACAAGGTTCTCAACGACTATGAGACCCCGCTGGCGCCGGACGCGACCAGTCGCTATCGGGCCATGATCTATCCCCAGCGTAAGCTCCTGCGACCCGGCGAAGCGTTGCATCTGCTCACCATGCTCAAGGACAAATACTACCGCTCGGCACCGGAACTGCCGGTGCGCATCCGCATCCAGGACCCGGGCAAGAAGACATTTTTCGATCAGGTCTTCAAGACGGATGCCGTCGGGGCCTTCACGCTCACCACCCCGATCGACGAGGCCGACAAAACCGGCAAATACCGGATCGAGGCGCTTGTGGGCGAGAAACTGATCGGCCGGACCGCCTTCAGTGTGGAGACTTTTCTCCCCCAGCGGATCAAAAACCGAATCCTCACCGAGCAGGAACGCTATCGCACGGGCGAGACCATCGCCGCCGAGATCGCCGCGGACTACCTCTTCGGGGCCCCGGCCGCCGGTCTCAAGGCTGAAGTGCGGCTGTCCGCCGTGGCCACGCCCCTGAAACTCAAAGGCTATGAAGACTTCAGCTTCAACAACGTGGCGCAGGCGCGCGGCAACCAGGTCAACTACCTCAACGTCAAGCAGGAGGTGGTCCTGGACGCGGCCGGCCGCCGCCGGGTGCTCCTGCCCACGACCGTCGACCAGCGGGTGCCCTCCATTCTCCAAGGGCTGATCGGCGCCACGGTCTTCGACGATGGGCGGGAGGTGGCGGCCTACAAGGAGGTGTCGCTGTATCCCTACCGCCAGATGGTGGGGATCCACCTGCCGGAGAAAACGATCCGTGGCCGTAAAGCCTATAAGTTTCGATGCGTGCTGGTTGATCCTGAAAACGGGAAAACCACCCGCCGCCAGTTGTTCGGCACCCTGAAACGACGGGTCTGGCACTGGCGCGTCGACGACGAAGGCTTCTACCGCTGGAGCGAGGACTACGAAACCGTGGAGACCTTCAGGGTGACGCCCGGCGAACGGGTGGAGCGCCAGGCGCCCGAAAGCGGGCGGTATCTGCTGCTGGTGGCCGATCGTCTGGGCGGTCATCGCGCCGGGGTGGAATTCCGCGTAAGTGGGTGGGGTTACGATCCGATCGGCCCCACCGACGACATGGCCAAGGTGGAGATCGAATGCGAGGATCGTCCCTACCGCAAGGGGGATGTCATTCTGGCCAGCCTGCAGTCCCCCATCAGTGGTCGCCTGCTGGTGGCGGTCGTGGGCACGCACGTTCGCTGGCATCGATTTTTCAATCTGGAGGGCAATACGGCCGCGATCGAGATCCCGCTGGATTTCGACTTTGAAGACGGCCTCTACCTGCACGCCTACGTTGTACGCCCCACGGACCAGCCCAGCCGACTATTGCCTTTCCGTGCCAAGGGCTATCGCTATATCCGGCCGGATCTCGAAGCCCATCGTTTGGCGGTCGCGCTGGAAGCCCCTGATCGGACCCCGAGCAACCGCCGGGTGACATTCAAGGTCGATGCCGGCGCGCCTGCCGCCAAGGTGCTGGTCTCCGTGGTGGACGAGGGTATCCTGCAGATCGTGGACCAGAAGCCGCCCCGCCCCTTCGCGTTTTTTCAACGCACCGATCCCCAGGCCATGGCGCTCTACGACCTCTACGACCAGGTGATGCATCATTTGATCGAGGGCCGCCGGCTTGACATCGGGGGCGACGACGCCCGCCTTCTGAAGGCGCGCAAGAAGCACATGGCCCCGGATACCGGCGCCCGGCGGGTCAAGCCGTTTGTCTTCTGGTCCGGTCTGGTGGCCACCGATGC
>JASFTA010000017.1:0-10171 GCA_050114115.1 Desulfobacterales bacterium
CGGGCTTATTCGTAACCCTGGCAACGTTCAAACGCATACCGACTTCGACCTCCCAGGCCATCGTCGGCGGTGTGGTCGGCATCGGTCTGGCTGTCAATGCACCCATCAACACCGCCAAATTCTGGACCATTGCCGGTAGCTGGATCATCTGCCCCCTGATGGTCATGATTCTCGCCTACACGCTTTCCAGGCTTATCGGGGCAATTCTGGCGAGAGTCCAGGCGAGCATCCTCATCGTCCAGCAAGTCATGGGTTGGCTGGCGATCTTGTCCGGGTGTTATGTCGCCTATTCCATGGGGGCCAACAACGCCGGCAACGCCGTGGGGTCTATTTCCAGCCTGGGTTTGTTTCCGCCGATGGGGTTGCTGGCGCTGGGAGGGGGGGCCATCGCGGCCGGCGCGATTACCTATGGCCGCAAAGTCGCCGATACCGTCGGGAAAGGCATAACGACCCTGGATGTTCGCGGGGCCTTCGTGGCCCAAACCGCTTCCGCGGCCGGCATGCACCTGTTTTCCATCTGGGGGATTCCGGTATCGACATCCTCGGCCATCGTCGGTGCGGTCGTGGGGGTTGGACTCGTCAAGGGCGCACGGTCCATCAGTAGAAAGACGCTTGTAACCATCCTGCTCGGATGGGTGCTGACCCCTTGCCTGGCGGCCGTCACATCCTTTGCGGTCTATCTGCTGCTGGCGGCGGTTTTTGGTTAGGAAGCTGGCTAACAACGGCTCGGTTAGCAACTCGAAACGGTAGGTCGCCCCCCATTCATGCTGAACGGCGGCGTGGTCGCCGTCGGTAACTTGCGGGTTTAAGAATCGGGAAGCAACAGGGATTTAACCGCATCGGATTGAGAAAAGGATATGGCGCCCAGTTCGATTTTACTTATTTTGCTTTCCGCGGCCATACACGTTGGTTGGAATTTTCTGACCAAGTCGAGCAAGGATCCGTCTGTTTTCTCCCTGTTGAAAGGCATTACGATGGTGGCCGTCGCGGTTGTCGGACTGGCCTTCATGCCGCTGGGGGCTGTTCCGGCGGCGCTCTGGAAATATGTGTTGATCTCTGGCTTGATTCACGGGATCTATATTCTGGCCCTGAGCAAAGCGTATGAAAGCGGGGACATTTCCTTTGTCTACCCGATTGCCCGCTCGGCCCCGGCCCTGGTGCCGGTGGCGGCATTCCTGATCATCGGCGAAACCATTTCAATGCGGGGCGGCGTCGGCATTGTGATCGTGGTTCTCGGCATGCTGGCGCTGCAGTTCCGGGGAGGCGGCCCGTCCGCGCTGCGCGATTTAGGGCGTGCGGCCATGAAAAAGGATGCCATCTGGGCCTTCGTCACCTTGGGCGCCGTCGTTGCCTACTCGCTGGTGGACAAAGCGGCCATGGTCACGCTAGCCGACGTGGCCGCCATTGCGCCGTCCCTGCGGGGCCCCCTTTTTTTCATGCTGCAGGTCATCTTCTGCTATCTGTTTTTCGGGGGATATATGGCCGCAACGCGCAACCTTGACCTCCAAGCGCTCTGGGGCACACAGTGGCGGCAAGTCATCGTGGCGGCGGTGGGCACGATGTCTTCTTACAGCCTTATTTTGCATGTGATGCAGACCAGTCCGGTTAGCTACATCGTCAGCCTGCGCCAGTCGAGCGTTCTGCTGGCGGTCATCGTCGGATGGCGTCAGTTGAAAGAGCCCTACGGGGCCTACCGCCTTATGACCTCGGCGGTGATGCTCCTGGGGTTTTATCTGGTCAGCACGGCCGGCGGGTAAATTAAGCCGACGCTAGGCGTGCTTATGTTCGGCAAACTTCCCGAACGTTCTGGAACCTATCTCCAACAAAGATTAGGGTTCCAGGACGGCGTGAATCGCCGAGGAAGCGGAGCATACATATAGTATGTATGCTCGTTCGCAGGGCAGGGACCCTACGGTTCTGCCAAGAGCCGGTTCACGTTGCACCATCTTTTAAATTGATGCTAAATCCAGCAGCGCTGGGACGCACTGAAATACGAGACAATGGGTGCGGAATCAAGCGGCGTTGGAGAACACCGCCAGGGGCACATATTTTTGTTAGATCGGTTCCATTAAAGATGGACTCGTAAAAAGTCATGTTTCCGACGGTTTCGGAAAAAGTTCGAGATACGGCATCGGAAGGCTCGAGAAATGAGGCGTGCTTATGGTACGCTGCAATGACGAGGGCTGAAGCGTAACGCCGATATCGGACTTTTTGCGAGACCGTCAGGAAAAGCCCGCCAAGCGGCGGGCCTACCAAATCATTACCAACCGTGTGAAACGAAAGGGGTGGATTATGAAACGTCTATGCATGGGGATCGTCTTAATGTTTATCGTGCTATCCGCAGCCAGTGCCTTCGCCAAAGGGCGTCTGGTGGTCTATTGCTCCAACGAGCCGTTTGCCTGTCAGGCGGTGGCCGACGCGTTCGCCGAAAAATATGATGTCAAGGTTCAGATGACGCGATCCGGTTCGGGCTCCACCTACGCCAAGATCCTGGCCGAGAAAGACAATCCCAAGGGGGACGTGTGGTACGCCGGCACGCTGGACCCCCACTCCCAGGCCGGCGTCAACGGCCTGCTGGAACCCTACGCGTCGCCCATGTTGAAGGAGATCGGCGAAGAGTTTCGGAATCCGGCCACCAGCAAGCAGCATCATACCGCCGGGGTCTATGCCGGCGTGCTGGGTTACTCGGTGAACACCGACGTTCTCAAGGAAAAAAATCTGCCCATGCCCCGGTCCTGGGAAGACCTGACCAAACCCGAATACAAAGGTATGATCCAGGTGGCCAGCCCCCAGAGCTCCGGTACGGCCTATACGGTGCTGGCCACCATGGTTCAGCTCAAGGGCGAAGATGAAGCGTTCAAATATCTGGCCAAACTGCACCAGAACGTGAATCAGTACACCAAATCCGGTTCCGCGCCGGGCAAAGCCGCCGCCCGCGGCGAAACCATGATCGGCATCGGTTTTCTGCATGATCATGCCCTGCAGAAAGCCAACGGATTCCCGCTGGAACTGGTGGTGCCCTCCGAGGGCACCGGTTATGAAATCGGGGGGCTGAGCATCATCAAGGGCGCCCGCAATATGGATAACGCCAAGTTATTCGTCGACTTCATGCTGAGCGCCGAAGGCCAGGAGGTGCCCCAGCGCGTGAAGATGTTCCAGGTGCCCACCAACGTGAATGCCACGGTTCCCAAGGAAGCCATCCGCCTTGACCAGGTCAAGCTCATCGACTACGATTTCGTCACGTACGGCTCCGAGGAAATGCGCTCGCATCTTATCGATCGCTGGGCCAAGGAGATTAAGCCCGTTGCCCGCTAAGGAATAGCCTCTGGATTGGTTTATTTTGACCAAGGCCTCCACTTGAAGTGGAAGGCACGGACAAGCTCTACCGATCCGCGATGATATACCTATTGTTACTTTTCTTATACGCATAAGAAAAGTAACCAAAAGAAGGCGCCCGCGTCCCGCTTAACCCTGCGCGTCGGCGGCAGGCTCGGCGCGTGTCGGAACTCGCTTCGCTCAAACAAGCCGACACGCTTAAATCCGATCCTACCGCCGATGCTCGGCGCGGGACAAAGGGGATGGAAGACAAATCCCAGAGAGCGTTGCCACGCCACCTTCGATGGGCTGAGCAATGCCTCTCGCGCTGCAAGACGAGACGTACGATGAAAATCCAAACCAAACGCCAGCCGGGAGAGGTCAGCCCCTGGGCCGTTCTCTCCTGGCTGTTGATTGCGATCACGGCCTACGGGCTTCTTCCGTGGACGGCCCTTGAATACGGCCTGGGTGATTTCACGGCGGAGGAGTGGGGCGATGCCCTGGGGTGGCAGCACGCCCGCCCCACGCTGGTTTTACCGATCCTGCTGACGCTTCTGATCCCCCTGGCCTGGATGCGGATGTCCGGAAAGCTTTCCGGGTGGCTGTGGGCGGCCGTTTCCGGGCTGGCCATCGGCGGGCTGTTCATCGGTTTCACGACCACGGGGACCTCCATGGGGCTCGGGGCGGGGATCGTCATCATGTCCCTGGCGGCGCTTTTTGCCATCGGCATCGCCGATCTCGGTTTTCAGCGGGGCGACACCTTCATTGCCGGCGCGGTGATTTTCGTGGTCTTCATGGTCGGTGTCTTTATTTTCTTCCCAGTCTGGGAAATCTTTCGCAATGTGCTTTTCGACAAGACCGGTGCTTTGGCACCGTTGCAGTTTTTCCATATCATTACTTCTTTCGGCGTGGGCCGGGTCATCGGCAACACGCTCGTTCTGGCGTTTACGGTGGGCCTGGCCACGACCCTGTTTGGGCTCGTTTTTGCCTTGTATGCCGTGCGGGCGACCACACGAATCCGCTATCTGATAAGGGTTTTTTATATCCTGCCGATCATCACCCCACCTTTCGTGGTGGGCATGTCCCTGATCCTGATTTTCGGGCGGGCTGGCATGATCAATGACGGACTGATGTACCTGCTCGGCCCCGCAGGCCTGCTGACGCCTGCGGGCAGCCCGGGTCTTTTTGAACGCTCCGGCTATATCTACGGATTCCTGGGCATCTTCCTGGCCCAGACCCTCTCCCTGACGCCCATCAGCTATATGGTCATCAGCGGTATGCTGGCCTCGATCAACCCCGCCATGGAAGAAGCCTCCCTGACCATGCGGGCCAGCCGCTGGGGCACCCTGATGAACGTCACCCTGCCGCTGATCCGGCCGGGCATCGCCAATGCCTTCCTGTTGGCCATGATCTCTTCGGCGGCGGATTTCGGCAACCCGCTGGTGCTCGGCGGCGAGTATGATGTGCTTTCCACCGAAATTTACTTTTCGATCGCCGGTGCCCAGCTTGATTTTGCCAGAGCGGCCGCGCTGGGTATTATCCTCCTGCTGCTGTCCCTCAGTATTTTTTATATTCAGAAAAAGTGGATCGGCAAGACGTCTTACGTCACCGTGACCGGGGTGGAAACCGCGGGCAATGTCACCCCGCTGCCCAAAGGTTTGCAGCGCGCCCTGACTGCATTTATCGTCATGTGGTTCCTTCTTGTGGGACTGTTGTATTTCAGCATCTTCCTGGGCGGGTTCGTGAAGCAGTGGGGGGCGGATTACACCTTGACCCTGTCCCATCACCTGGAACTGTGGTCCAAGGGCCTGGAATCCGGCGCCTGGCCGTCCTTTTTGAATTCGCTCTCCTACGCGTTGCTGGCCGCACCGTTGACGACCCTCGTAGGCGTGCTCATTGCCTATATTCTGACCCGGAAAAAATTTCATGGCCGCGGCATCATCGATTTCGGCACCGTGCTGATCTTTGCAATCCCCGGCACCGTCATCGGGGTGGCCTATATCCTGTCCTTCAATACGGCCCCCATCGAGCTGACCGGGACGGCCATTATCCTGATCATCACCATGGCCATCCGGGCCATGCCGGTGGGCATCCGCGGGGGGATGTCAGCCTTGAGTCAGATATCGACGAATCTGGAGGAGGCCTCGCTGCTGCAGCGCGCGGGCAGCCTGCGCACGATTCGCTCCGTGCTTCTGCCGCTGTTGAAGTCGACGATCGTTTCGTCGATGGCCTACAGTTTTATTCGCGCGATGACGACGGTCTCCGCGGTCATATTTTTGGCCACGGCCGGTACGGATGTGGCCACCACTTACATTCTTTCGCGCGTCGAAAGCGGCGATACCGGGGTGGCCGTGGCTTACGGTTCGGTGCTTATCTTTACCATGCTGGTGTTCACGCTGCTGGTCCAGTTCTTCATGGGGCGTGCACGGACCGACAAACAGGTGAAAACCCAATGAGGCTTCCATGAGTGATGCATCCATCAAGATCGTCCTGAAAAATGTCTCCAAACATTTTGGCAAGGTGCGGGCGCTGGACGCGGTGGACATAACGTTCGCACCGGGCACGCTGACGACCCTCCTGGGACCGTCGGGGTGCGGCAAGACGACGCTCCTGCGCCTTGTCTCCGGGCTGGAGCCGGCTTCTTCCGGTGAAATCTGGTTTGGCGACGACAATGTCACCCAGCTTTCGGCGACGCGCCGCGACGTGGGCATGGTGTTTCAATCCTACGCCCTCTTTCCCCACATGACGGTGGAACAGAATGTCGGCTATGGGCTGCGCGTCGTTAAAACGCCGCCCGATGAAATCCGCCGGCGGGTACAGGAGGTGCTAGAGATGGTGGCCATGGACGGCTACCAGCGCCGCTACCCCGACGAGCTTTCCGGTGGACAGCAGCAGCGGGTGGCGGTCGCGCGCGCCATGGTCCTGCGGCCCAAAGTGCTGCTGTTCGACGAACCGCTGAGCAACATCGACAGCAAGCTGCGTCGCAGTATGCGCGACGATATCCGCCGCCTCCAGCAGGCCTCCGGGATTACCTCCATCTACGTCACGCACGACCAGGCCGAAGCACTGGCGGTTTCCGACGATATCATCATCATGCGCGACGGGACCATCGAGCAAAAAGGCCCGCCTCAGGCCCTTTACCATCGTCCCGAGACGACCTTTGTGGCCAATTTCATCGGGGAATCGAATGTCGTCGACGCTGAACTGAAGGGTGCCGGCGCGGACCGCCAGATCGTCTTCGGTGATGCCGTGGTCAATGTAACCAGCGACATGCCGATTGTGAATCGATCCGGCCCGGTCAAACTTTCCTTGCGACCGGAAGTCCTCGAGGTCAAGCCCCTTGACGGTACCGCCTCCGCCCAGGATCTTCGCGGCGTGGTCGTCCAAAGGGCCTACATGGGGCCGGTCATCGAGTATTCGATCAAAACGAAGGCGGGCGATTTATTTACCCGGGTGCCGGCCTATGCTGTCCAGTTCCAGGAGAACGAAGAAATTTGTGTCCACATACGTCCGGAAGATATCATTATCATTCCCGCGAACAACCGGGATTAAGCTTTAAACGTTTCCAAACGCAACTCACGCTTGTGGCACCCCTTGATGGAGGCGAGATAATAACGCCTCTGGTTGGTTTTCGCATGCGATATTCAGGAACCCAATCGTATACACGCGACTATCGCAAAATACCCCTATGCTTAATAGATGGTTACATGGCAGAGTTCGGCCGTTTTTGACAGGCACGGTCTTAATGGATAGTCTCGACCAAATGAAATGCCAACATGATTGCGGCGCTAGCGCATATCGCCGTTGGGCGCGACCTACCGTGCCGGCATTGAGTTAGCCCAGAAGGGGGTTGAACATGTTTGCCCGCGATTTCATGGACATCCGATTCCATACCCTTCACCCGAGGCAGAACATTGCCGAGGCGTTTACCGCCTTTCAAGAGGCTTCCCGAATCGAAGCGAAGAAGATCTTCGGCATGATGGTCACCGACGAGGAAGATCGGCTGGTGGGCATGCTGTCCATGTATGACGTCTTGAATTATGTGCAGCCGAAACACGTGGCCATTTTCGGCGAAATGGATGACCTCGACCCGACGGAAGCGTATCGGAACCGATTGAGCACGATCCAATCCATCCGCGTTGACGACATCATGACCACCGAGGTGGTCACCGTCCGTCCCGACACCCACCTGATGGTGATTGCCGAGATCATGATCAAGAAGCATATCCGCCGGCTTCCGGTGGTCGAGGGCGAGACCGTGCTGGGCATCGTCTACGTCTCGGATGTATTCCATCGGATCATGACCATGTTTTCAGCCGACGATGCCTGACGCCATAGTTTTTCGGATAATGATTAGATTGCCGTGTAATCTCGAGGAGCAACGATCGATATGCCTGTTGTAGAGACACCCGGCGTATTTAAAGGAATTCCCGTGGGGCAGGCCATGCGGCGGCAGGTCGTCAGTCTTCCGAGTTCGGCCAATGTCGCCCAAGGTATCCGTATGATGATCCGCTACAAGGTCAATGCGGTCCTTCTAACCGACAACAGCATACCGTACGGCGTGGTGTCCAAGACGGATCTCTTAGGCGCCTATTATGCCGAACTCCCCACGGAAACAGCGCTGGGCGACGTGATGGGCAGCCAGCCCATTGCCTGCTTTCCGGACGATCTGGTGGAGGATGCCCTGGAAATCATGGAGGCGGCCGGCGTGCACCGGCTGTACGTCACCGGTGCCAATCGGGAAGAGGTCATCGGCATCGTTTCCTACGCCGATATCGTCGGTTTGCTGTACCGCTACTGCCGTGCCTGTGAACGCGGAACCGCGCAAAAACGCGTGAAGCTCTCGGGGATCGATCCTTCGGCGCGTCTTACGGTAAAGGACGTCATGACGCAGGAGGTATGGGCTTGCCGGGACAACGATCAACTTTACGCGGTCATTGAATCGTTGTCATCCCATCATATGGGCGCTGTCCTGATTCAGGACGAAGCGCAAGCCTCGACCGGCGTCATATCCAAGACCGATCTCATCATGGCCTACCACCACGGTGTATCGCCCCAAACAACCGCACGGGAGATCATGAGCACACCGGTCCAATCCGTGGCGACCGAGGCGTTGTTGTCCTCGGCCATCCAACAGATGCTGATCAGGGGCGTCCAGCGCCTGTTCGTCCATCACGACGCCTCGCGCCCGAATCGCATCACGGGCGTGCTGGCCCTCTCCGATGCCGCGCGCTCTCGCTCGGGCTCATGCCGCGCCTGCACCGCCGGAAGGATTTTGCTCAGATAAAGATCGCGCACGGAATTTAAAATCATTCTAAATACCCAACACCCGACAGGAATCGAGTGAACGAGGGAAAAACATGGAATCGTTCAACGAATTAATTCACACGCTATCGCTTGCCTTGGGGGCCTCGTGGGCCAGTGGCATCAATCTCTATGCGGCCATTCTGGTTCTGGGCCTGCTGGGCCTCACCGATAATATCGTCCTGCCGGAAAATCTACAGATTCTAATGAATCCCCTGGTTCTCGGTGCGGCCGGGGTCATGTACATTGTCGAGTTTTTTGCCGACAAGGTTCCGGCCGTCGATACGGGCTGGGATACCGTCCACACGTTCATCCGCATTCCCGCCGGCGCCATGCTCGCCGCCGGGGCCGTCGGCGATGTCAGCCCGGCGGTGGCCCTCAGCGCCGGTATCCTGGGCGGCGGCTTGGCCGCGGGAAGTCATGCCGCCAAATCCGGTTCGCGCGTCATCATCAATGCCTCCCCCGAACCCTTCACGAATTGGACGGCCTCCGTGGTCGAAGACATCGCCGTAATCGGGGGCATATGGACGGCGCTTCATTATCCGTGGGTTTTTATGACCCTGCTGATAATTTTTATCGTGTTGCTCGTTTGGCTCCTACCAAAGATCTGGCGGGGGGTAAAAAAGGTATTTGGATTCATCGGCAAGCTTTTGGGAATTCAACGAGACGATACGGGGCAGGGCGAACTTCCGCGCATCGCCGATGTCGCTGCGCCTGATGCACTTGATACCAAGTTATCAAAGCTAAAGGATTTGTTGGAAAAGGGCTTGATATCCGAAGAAGAATACAACGATCGCAAGATGGACCTGTTGAAAAGGATCTGATCGCTATTGAATTTGCAGCAGGCGCGATTAGTGGGCATAAGCGCAATGTTTATGTAATTGAGTGATATTTGGTTCCCTGGCACGCTATCTGTATTTTTGAATGGCCTTTAGTATTACAGATATTGGATAAGTGTTTGATGCAATATGAAAATGTAATGAACGGAACTGATATGTACCGAGTGGCAAGTTATATCGGTAGTGGGCCCAAAGCATTGGTTTTCAATCTTAAAAAAAGACTGAAAAATTAAATGATAATGTTCATAAAAGGGAGATAAGGTCAGCCGTCTATCCTGAATACGTAAAGTATGTTATTTTGATGTGGCAACGTAGCCTAATGCCAGCCTTATCTCCAGATTATTTTATCTAATTTACCTTATAAGAAAATTGATCCATTATCTTTATATCACCAGATAATGCTTTCGTTTTAATGGTATAAGTCCCTTTTTGCTTCAAGTTAATATCTGATCCAAATCCGCCTTTCATATGCATGGTCATAAGTTTCTGGTTGGTACCATCGGGATTGACAACCAGATAGCCTACTTTTGCATCCTTCACTGGATGACCATCAGCATCAGTTAAGTAGACCATAAGGTGATGCGTCATATCCATTTTTTCAGCGCCGTGAGCTTGCGCATGCTCCTTCATAGCGGCCATCTGCGCTTTCATATCAATGAGATGATAGGCAAGCGTATACCCTTCTTTTTTAGCGTTGTGTATATTCTCTCCGG
>JASFTA010000018.1:0-10137 GCA_050114115.1 Desulfobacterales bacterium
ATCGACGATATCCGCAAATTTTTTAACAACGACATGCGATTTTTGAGGCAGTTCTAACATGAAAGTCAGTCTGAGTTGGCTGGAAGCCTATGTTCCGCTGGTCGACCATGTTGATCAACTGGCCGAGAAACTGACCATGGCCGGCCTGGAGGTCGACACGATTGAAGATCGTTTCGGCTACCTGCAAACCGTCAAGGTGGCACACGTCGCATCGGTGCGCCCCCACCCCGATGCGGACAAGCTTAAATGCTGTACGGTCTCGACCGGGGAGGATCAGGTGGAGGTGGTTTGCGGGGCGCCCAACGTGGCCGAAGGCCAACGCGTGCCCCTGGCGAGTCCCGGAACCGTTCTGCCGGACGGCCGCGAGATCAAATCCGCCACGATAAGAGGGGTCGCCTCCGCCGGTATGATTTGCAGCCAGGCCGAACTGGCACTGAGCACGGACCACAGCGGCATCTGGGTGCTGCCGGATGATCTGCCGCTCGGTGCCTCCGTGGCCGAGGCCCTCAAGCTCTCCGATCACATTCTGGATATCGACCTGACCCCCAATCGTCCCGATTGTCTCAGCCTGATCGGCGTGGCCCGTGAGATTGCGGCCTTTTCGCAGCAACCCCTGAGCCTTCCCGAGATCAGCACCGCGGAGGACGGGCAGGCGATCGCGGCCAAGACCTCGGTTACCATCGAGGCCCCCGACCTCTGTCCGCGCTATGCGGCCCGACTGATTGAAGATGTCAGCATCGGTCCATCACCGGACTGGCTGCAGGATCGGCTGCGTTCGGTTGGTCAGCGCCCCATCAACAATATCGTCGATATTACCAATTTCGTCATGCTGGAGATGGGTCAGCCCCTGCATGCCTTCGATTTCGACAACCTGGCCGGCCAGCGCATCGTGGTTCGCCGGGCCAATCCGGGCGAGGTCTTCATCACGCTGGACAACAAAGAACGCCCGCTGGATGGGGACATGCTGATGATCTGTGATGCGGAAAAACCGGTGGCCATCGGCGGCGTCATGGGAGGACTCAATTCAGAGGTCGAACCGACCACCCGCCAGGTCCTTCTGGAAAGTGCCTGTTTCAATCCCGTGAGCATTCGTAAAACCGCCAAACAGCTTGGCCTGCATACCGAAGCCTCCCATCGCTTCGAGCGCGGGGTCGATCCGGACGGCACGCTCGTCGCCCTCAACCGGGCCGCCCAATTGATCGCCGAATTAGGCGAAGGGCGCCTGGTCGCGGGAACGATCGATGCCCATCCCGGCGCCCAGCCGGCCAAAGCCATCACCCTGGGTGTCGCGGCCACCAACCGCCTGCTCGGCACCGAGCTCGACCAGTCCACGATCAGCCGGCTGCTGTCCTCGATCGGCATCGAAACGCAGGAAGTGGACACGGCCAACGATCGCATCACGGTCTGCCCGCCGTCCTTCCGCGTCGATCTTACCCAACCCGAAGACCTGATGGAGGAAGTGGCCCGCACCTGGGGCTATAACGCGATCCCCACGCGTATGCCGCATATCGCGACCGGCAGCACCCGTTTCGTCAATCCCTTGCGGCCCACCAAGAACCGCCTGCGCGTATTGATGACCGGCCAGGGATTTACCGAAACCGTCAACTACAGTTTTATCCGTGCCGATGCCGGCGAGGCCCTCCTGCTGGAGGTCGACGATCCGCGCCGTCACACCGTCAAGATTCTCAACCCCCTGAGCGAAGATCAGGGCGTCATGCGCACCACCCTCATCCCCGGCTTGCTGGAGACCATGGAACGCAACCTGGCCCAGCAGATGAAAAACCTGAAGTGCTTCGAGCTGGGTAAAGTCTTCACGGACCGCGGCCCGGATGAACAGCCGCTCGAAGTCGAAATGCTGGCCGGTCTGTGGACCGGTGTCCGCCGGGAAACCGGCTGGCACGGAAAGCCGTCCGCCTGTGATTTCTTCGATATCAAGGGCACGGTGGAAAGCCTTTTGGAAGCTTTGCAGATCAAAGACGCGGCCTACCGCGCCCCGGCATCCGGCGAAACGCCCTACCTTCGCGAGGACGCCGCCGCCGCGGTTGTTCAAAATGATCAGACCATTGGATTTCTCGGTGAACTGACCCCGGAAGTCGCCGCACGCTTCAATCTGAAACAACGTGTATTCGTATTCGAGCTGGTTGTGGAGCGGGTGCACGCCTTGATCCCGGAAAGGATCGCCGCGCGCCCCATACCGAAATTTCCTTCGATTGCCAGGGACATCACATTGATCGTCCCGCATGCACTGGCGGCCGAAACGGTCTGCCACCACATCCGCACCAGCGGGGAAACCCTGGTGGAAGACGTCCGCATTTTCGACGTTTTCATGGGCGCCCCGATTCCGGCCGACAAAAAGAGCCTGTCCATACGGGTGACCTACCGCTCGGCCGAGAGCACACTGGAAGACGAGGCGGTCAACACCATTCACCAGCGAATGAGTGAACAACTACTGGAGGCCTTTCACGCCCAACTGCCGACCTAGGCCAGGCCTCAAACCCTTTCCGGACCGGGTTCCTATGCCACCCGAAGGCAAGATACCGGAAAAGCTTTACTTCCGAATCGGCGAGGTTAGCGCCATCGCCGGGGTGCCCTCCTATGTCCTGCGCTTCTGGGAAACGGAGTTTCCCTCGATTCGGCCGCGTCGCACAGACGCTGGCCAACGTCTGTACCGCCAAGCGGATGTCGACCGCATCCTGCTGGTCAAACAACTCCTGCACGACAAGCGCTTTACCATCCAAGGGGCGCGTCAATACCTCCGGCAGGCCGATCGTGGTTACACCCGTGAGGATCTGATGAACGAATTGGAAGCCATCCGCCGTGATTTGCTGGTCATCCGCAAACTCCTCGATGAAGGTACCGAAACATATTGACAAAGGTCCAATTTTGTCCTAACTATCGTTGGTCGGAAGCGGGCATAGCTCAGTTGGTAGAGTACAAGCTTCCCAAGCTTGGTGTCGCGAGTTCGAGTCTCGTTGCCCGCTCCAGTTTCCGCCTTTTGTATAAAAGGTCGTAATGGAGACGCATTATGTATGCAAGCGATTCTGCTAACCTTTTGAATGTGGTATTTGGCATGAATACATAACGTCTCACTTTCGGTTACGCGTTTGATCAAGTTAAGAACGGGCGGAAGCCCGTTTTTTATTTTTTTACCAAAGGGGACCGCGAGAACGATCATGGGAACAAGTCGGAATGAGATCAGCACCGACGCTGGCCTTGCCCTGCGAGAGGACCGGACGACGGCCGAGCGCGTATCGGCTCTGGCGACGCCCATGTGCCGCGACGAAGGCCTTGAATTGGTCCACACCGAGTACCGGCGCGAATCGGCCGGTCGGGTTTTGCGTCTGTATATCGACAAACCCGGCGGGGTCTCGTTGGACGATTGCACCCGTGTCAGCCGCCAGCTCAGCGATATCCTCGACGTCCACCTGGATGATTTGGGGCCGTACCATCTGGAAGTCTCCTCACCCGGCGCGGACCGTCCGCTCGGGAAGCCGGAAGACTTCGCGCGCTTCCAAGGGCAAACGGCTCGGATTCGAACCATGCAGGCGATCAACGGCCGCAAAAATTTCAAGGGCATTTTAAAAGGGATTACGGCTGAGGGGGTCCGCCTGGCCTGCGACCACGGTGAAGCGCTGATTCCGCTGGAAACGATTTCCATCGCACGGCTGGTCAATTTTAATGGAGAAATCAAATGTTCGTAGCAGATATCAAACGTGTCGTCGATCAGGTAAGCCGGGATAAAGGTATCGATCGGGAGGTTTTGATAAGTGCGCTGGAAGAAGCACTGAAATCGGCCGCGCGAAAAAAATTCGGCAGTAAAATTGATATCGAGGTGCAATACAGTGATGAAAGCGGCGAGATCGAGGTCTTCCAGTTTAAAGATGTGGTCGAAATTGTCGCGGATCCGACCCTCGAAGTGACCCTGGAAGAAGGACGCCAATTGGATGCCGAATGTGAAATCGGCGACAGCCTGGGCACGAAGATGGATACCTCCACGTTTGGCCGGATTGCGGCGCAATCGGCCAAACAGGTCATCATTCAGAAAATGAAGGATGCCGAGAAAGACGCCGTCTACGCCAATTTTATTGATCGCAAGGGGGAAATCATCAACGGCATTGTTCAGCGCATGGACCGGGGTGATATCATCGTCAATCTCGGTCATACCGAAGGCGTCCTCCCCGTGCGCGAGCAGGTTCCCCGTGAAGGCTACCGCCGCGGGGACCGCATTCGCGCCTATATCATGGACGTCTTACACGAGACGCGCGGACCGCAGATTATTCTTTCCCGAGCCCACCCGGAATTTTTGGTGCTCCTGTTCAAAACCGAAGTGCCCGAAATCAGCGAGGGCATTGTCAGCATCATGGGCGCCGCGCGCGAACCGGGCGTGCGCGCCAAGATTGCCGTGTCCTCCAACAATTCGGATATCGACCCGGTCGGTGCCTGCGTCGGTATGAAAGGCAGTCGCGTGCAAAACGTGGTTCAAGAATTGCGGGGCGAGAAGATCGACATCATTCCCTGGCATGTCGATGCGGCCAAATATGTCTGCAATGCCTTGGCGCCCGCCGAAATTTCACGCGTGATCATCGATGAAACCAACCGCGCCATGGAAGTCATCGTGCCGGATGAATTTCTTTCCATTGCGATCGGCAAACGCGGTCAAAATGTACGCCTGGCTTCCCGCTTGACCGGCTGGCATTTGGATGTCCAGAGCGAAACCAAATACAACGAAACCATGCGAAGCGGCTATGAATCGATTGTGGCCTTGCCCGATGTGGGCGTAAGCTTGGCGGACGCCCTCTATGAAAAAGGTTTCTTCTCGGCGGAAGAGATCAGCATTGCATCGATTGAGGATTTGATGCAGGTCCGCGACATGAGCGCTGAGGCTGCCCAGGAATTGATCGATGTTGCCCGTCAGGCCGTGCTGGATGCGGAAGCCGCCGCGCAAGCCGAAGCGGAAGCAGATGAAAACGATCAGGAGGAAGCCGGGACGGGGGAAACGGACGACGTCGCCCCCGGGCCTACCGACGCGCCCGAACAGCTACCCGCAAACGCGGCGGCGGAATCCGAAGCTCAAATCGATCCGGACGAACAGGCCCCGCCGGATTTGGATGCGGGTGAAGCCTCGGCCGCGCCCGAGGGCGGACCGGATCCATTAACGTCCGACGCGGTAGCGGATGCAACCGATGCCGCCGAAAAAAATGAAGCGATTGCCAGCGAGGCGCCGGCAACGGACAACGATGACACCCAAAAAATTATTGAACCGTAGCGGTCAAGTTATACCGACGGCCTCACAATAAGCGTACGTTGCTGCCGCGGCTATCAACATAAACGTTGATAGCCTAGCCTAGGGGGAAAGAATGGCGAAGATCAGGGTATATGAACTTGCCAGAGACCTGAACATGACCAACAAGGTCCTGATCGACCGAATGAGTCAAATCGGCATTGCCGTGAAGAGCCATATGAGCTCTCTGGATGAAGACACCGTTGCGCAGGTCAAAGGGGCCTTATTCGGCAAACAAGCCGAACAAATCGAAGAAACGCGCATCAAGCCCACCGTTATCCGCCGTCGCCGCAAAATCGTCGAGACACCCGTTGAAGAGGAGGATGCGGATGCGCTCACGGCCGAACCCCAAGGCACGGACGCGGCCGCGGTTGATGACGAGGTCCCTGCCGTGGAACCGGAAGAGGACGCGGCCCCGCTCACCAGCGCCGGAACGGAAACGCAACCCCTGCCGGAAACCGCGACGACGGAAGCACAAGCCGCGGCGAAAATTATTGCGGTCCCGCCTTCAGCGGAGGAAACCGAAGACGCACCAGCGGTTGCCCCCGACAGCCCCCAGGAAACCGCCCCCGACTACGCCGCCGATGCGATGGTCGCGGAGTCCACAACCCCGGACGACGCTGTTCCTGCTTCCGCCGCCCCTCCCAAGCCGGCGGATGAAGCGGCGGCCAAGGTGAGCAAAAAGGAGGCGGCCGCCCGCATCATCAAACTGCCCACCCGACCGGTCGAGAAACCGCCAGCGCCGGCCCGGCCCGGGACCGCCGCGACGGCTGGTCGGGGCGCCGAACCGCCGCCCCAGACACCGGCCGATCTGCGCAAGAAGAAGCGCAAAAAGAAGACGGAAGATGACCTGGACCGGAAGTTTTTCAAAAAGAAAATCTCTTTCCGCAAGAAAGCCGTGGTCGAAGGCGCCGACCTCTACGATGGCAAAGCCCGGGGACGCAAACATCGCAAAGATGCCAAGGTCCGTTCGGCCACGGCCCAGAAAACGCAGATCACCACCGCCAAGGCCATCAAGCGGCGCGTCAAGGTGGACGAAGCGATTGTGCTGGCCGAACTGGCCAAGCGCATGGGCATCAAGGCCAGTGAAATCATCAAGCAACTGATGGGCATGGGTGTCATGGCCACGGTCAATCAGAGCCTGGATTTTGAAACCGCCTCGCTCGTCGCGGCCGAGTTCGATTATGAGATCGAAAAGGCCGCGTTTGAAGAGGAAACGCTTTTGAAAGTGGAACAGGACGATCCGACCAAGCTGGCCGAAAGACCTCCGGTGGTCACGATCATGGGCCATGTCGACCACGGCAAGACTTCCTTGCTGGATGTTATCCGCCAGAGCCACATAACGGATACCGAAGCCGGCGGCATTACCCAGCACATCGGGGCGTATTGCGTTTCAACCTCCAAAGGACCGATCACGTTTCTCGACACCCCCGGGCATGAGGCTTTTACGGCCATGCGTTCTCGGGGTGCCCAGGTAACCGACCTCGTGGTGCTGGTGGTGGCCGCCGACGACGGGGTCATGCCCCAAACCCTGGAGGCCATCAATCATTCGCGGGCTTCCGAAGTTCCCATCATTGTGGCCGTCAACAAAATCGACAAGGCCGGTGCCGACGCCGATCGCGTCATGCGGGAGCTGGCCGAAAACGGTTTGGCGCCCGAGGACTGGGGCGGTGATACCATCTTTGTACGGGTTTCCGCCAAGGAGAAGACCGGCATTGACGAGCTCCTCGAAATGATTCTGCTCCAGTCCGAAATAATGGAGCTCAAAGCGGATGCAGAGAAATTCGCCTACGGACATGTCGTGGAAGCCAAGCTCGATTCGGGCCGCGGGCCCGTGGCCACCGTCCTGGTAAAGGAAGGCACCCTCAAGAACGGCGATCCGGTCGTCTGTGGCATCCATCACGGCAAGGTGCGCGCCATGCTCAATGACATGGGTCAGCCGGTCGCCGAAGCCGGACCGTCCATCCCGGTGGAGGTCCTGGGCCTATCCGGCGTGCCCGTCGCCGGCGACGAGCTTTTAGCCCTCAAGGATGAAAAGGATGCCAAGCAGGTCAGCTCGCACCGGGGCCAGAAACAACGGGTCAAGGAATTGGCCCGCTCCAATCGCATGAGTTTGGAGAATCTGTTCGATCAGATGAAGGAGGGCGAAGTCAAGGATCTCAACCTGATCATCAAGGCGGATGTGGATGGTTCCATGGAAGCCTTGCGGGATTCGCTGACCAAGCTTTCCAATGAGGAAGTCAAAATTAATATTGTCCATTCGGCGACCGGTACGATCACGGAGTCGGACGTCTCCCTGGCGGCAGTCTCCAACGCGATCATTATCGGGTTCAACGTCCGGCCAACGCCCAAGGTACAAGCTTTGGCCACGGAAGAAAACGTGGACATGCGTTACTACAATGTCATCTATGATGTTATCAAAGAAGTCAAGAACGCCATCGTGGGCATGATGGAATCGACTTTTGAGGAGCGGGTTCTGGGCCGTGCCGATGTCCGCCAGATTTTTCATATTCCCAAAATCGGGACGATTGCCGGTTGTTATGTCACGGACGGCAAGATCGAACGCGGCCAGCGGCTGCGCCTGCTGCGTGACGGCGTGGTGCACTACGAAGGTCGTAATTCTTCGCTGCGCCGCTATAAAGACGATGCCAAAGAGGTTCAAAGCGGCTACGAATGCGGGATCGGCATTGAAAACTTCAATGACATCAAAGTCGGCGACGTCATTGAATGCTATTATCTGGAGGAGATTCGTCCGGAAATCGAATAGAAGCGCTTTGAAACCCCAGATCGCGATTGAAGGCCGGGCGCCGACGGATGAAAAACGCCCATATCAAATGATGTGTGCGCATTCGCAAGAAGACGGCGAGGCCCCCATCAGGCGTTAGACGGGATGTTGAAACCGCTTCGGGACAGAGAGGAAGCCATGGTGGTCGGCCTGGGCCGCATCGTATATCGGATTCACGACTGCCGCTCGCTGAAAGGCAAGCGCAAGGTGGTCAAGGCGATCATTGCCCGTTTGCGCAACCGCTTCAATGCCTCGGTGGCCGAGGTGGGCGCCAATGATGTTTACCAACGGGCGGAGATTGGTTTTTCGATGGTGGGCAACGACCGCGCTTTGATCAATTCCAAAGTCGACAAGCTTTTCAACCAGGCTGAGGATATGGGTTTGGCCGAAGTCATCGACTCCGAGATGGAAATATTCAACGCATGAAAACCTATGCTCGTTCGGAACGGGTAAGCCGCCATATTCACAATACCCTGGCGGAACTATTGAATAAGAAAATACGCGATCCGCGGCTTAAGAACGTGACGATCATGGGGGTCGATCTGTCACCGGATCTCAGGCTGGCCAAGGTCTATTTCAGTACGGCCGGCGGCGAGCGTGCGGTGGCCGATGCCGATGCCGGCTTTCAGAAAGCCAAGTCGTTCATTAAACGCAACTTGGCCGCTCGTCTCGGCTTGCGCTACATGCCGGATATTCGCTTTTACTACGATGAATCGCTGGATCAAGCGGCCCGTATTGATACGATCCTGAGAACACTCGGTGGGGAGAATGCAAAACCTCATAGCCCATCTGAAGAATAGTGACGCACTGTTTGTGGCCACCCATGTCAACCCCGACGGCGACGCCCTGGGGGCGTTGCTGGCCATGGGGTTGGCTTTGAAAGCCGACGGTCGCCACATCACCATGTTCAACGAAAGCCCGATACCGGCGGTTTATCGATTCCTTCCCGGTATCGACCAGATCAAATGCCGGGTGCCATCACCGTTCGATTACGATACAGTTGTCGTGCTGGACTGCGGTGACTTGGAACGGGTTGGGTCGGCCGCCCGTCAAATCAGACAGAGTCGGCGCATCATCAACATCGACCACCATGTCACCAATACCGGATTCGGCCATCACCAACTGGTCGACCCGGCGGCCAGTTCTTCAACGGAAATCGTTTACCGACTATTGAAAAAAATGGACGTGCCCATTGACCGCGACATGGCCACCGCCATCTACACCGGCATCTTAACCGACACCGGATCGTTTCGTTTCGCCAACACCAACAGCCAAGCGTTCGATATCTGCGCCGAAATGGTCGCTTGCGGGGTCGATCCTTATCGCGTGGCCCAACATGTCTACGGCAGGTATTCGCTCGGGCGCATCAAGCTGCTGAATATGGCGCTGGATTCGATTGAAATCTCGCCCGACGGCAAAATATCGCTCATGACCCTGACCCGGGAGATGTTTGCAGAAACGGGCACCCAGCCGGAGGATGTCGATGGCATGATCAGTTATGCCAAACGCATCGAAGACGTTCAGATGGCGGCCTTGATCATGGAAACCGCCAACGGTCACCGTGTGGAGGCCGAGGGCGACCACCGCTACCATGTCAGCCTGCGATCCGACGGCGCGGTGGATGTGGCGCGCATTGCGGCATCCTTCGGGGGGGGCGGACATAGCAACGCGGCCGGGTTTGGCATGGATACGTCACTGGGCGAATTGAAACGCCTGATTTACAAGATTGCGCGTCAGCTCTGATACGGAGGGTGAACGAGGCGTGCAACCAAACGGCATCGTTGTGCTTGACAAGCCGGAAGGACTGTCATCCGCCCAGGCGGTCGGCCGGATCAAAAAATTGTTCGGCGCGCGCAAGGCGGGCCATGCTGGCACCCTGGACCCATTTGCCACGGGCGTTCTGGTCTGCATGCTCAACCAAGCCACACGGCTTGGCCGCTTTCTGCTGGCCGGCGAGAAAACCTACGAAGCGGTTTTGCACTTGGGTATCGAAACGGATACCCAGGACGTTACGGGTCATGTCATCAAGCAGCAGGGGCTGGATAACGGCATCGAGGACCGCCTCCCGGAT
>JASFTA010000019.1:0-10087 GCA_050114115.1 Desulfobacterales bacterium
GCATGACCGCCGCCAGCCCACATTCGGCTGGCGTTGCGGTGATGGGCTTTGACGCCGTCGATCGGTGGCCCCCACAGGTTGACAGTCTCGAAAGTGGTTGCATATACAACCTTAGACGGGATTGCAACCCGCCACCGCGACCTGCGGGTGCCGAGATCTTCCTGGATCACATGGCACGATGCCGATTCACCACCACCGATGGAGGTGCCCATGACATCCAATGACGACATCCACCAGGCCATGCAAATCCGGCTCGATGACCTTTGGGATGAATTGCCCGGTCCGCCTGTATTTGCTGATGGCATTCGGCGAGCGCCGAAGCGGAATGTCAATTTGAGCGCCGACGAGGCGGCCCTGGCCCTGCACAACGCGCTGCGTTATATCCCGCCGCGATGGCATACGACCCTGGCCCCCGAATTTTTAGAAGAACTCCGGACCCGCGGTCGAATCTATGGCTACCGGTTTAGACCGAACGGCCCAATTCAGGGGCGGCCCCTCGACAGCTACCGGGGACATTGCATTGAGGGGCAGGCCTTTCAGGTGATGATCGACAACAATCTCGATTTCGACATCGCGCTGTATCCTTACGAACTTGTCACCTATGGCGAAACCGGCCAGGTGTGCCAGAATTGGATGCAGTATCGCCTGATCACACGTTATCTTGAAATGCTGACGTCCGAGCAGACCCTGGTGATGGCTTCGGGCCACCCTCTGGGCCTTTTCGCATCGCGACCCGAAGCACCGCGGGTGATCATTACCAACGGTTTGATGGTGGGCGAATTCGACAACACGGCACAGTGGAATCGGGCGGCCGCCTTGGGGGTTGCCAGCTACGGGCAGATGACCGCCGGCGGCTGGATGTACATTGGCCCCCAGGGGATCGTCCACGGCACCTACAGCACCATTCTCAATGCGATCCGTATGCGCCGCGGCGGGCAGGCCGATGACCTGTCCGACTTTTTGTTCGTCTCCTCGGGTCTGGGCGGCATGAGCGGCGCCCAGGGCAAAGCGATTGAAATCGCCGGCGGGGTGGGCATCATCGCCGAAGTGGATGCCTCCCGGATCCGGACCCGCCACGATCAGGGATGGGTCAGCCAGGTCGTGGACGAACCCGGCGAAGCCTTTGCACAGGCACGAACCTGCCGCAAAGAAAACAGACCAGCGGCCATCGCTTTTCACGGCAATGTGGTCGACCTGCTGGAATTTGCTGTTGATAACGAGGAGCCGATCGATCTGCTTTCCGACCAGACGTCCTGCCACGTGGTCTATGACGGCGGTTACTGTCCTCAGGGGCTGACCTTCGATGAGCGCACCGAGATGCTTCGCCAGGACCATCCCCGCTTCGTTCAAGAAGTCAATCGCAGCCTAAAACGCCATTTCGAACTGATCCAGATCCTGGCGGCACGGGGAAGCTATTTCTTCGACTACGGCAACAGCTTCCTGAAGGCCGTCTACGATGCGGGCGAGACCAGCGTCTGCCGCAACGGACGCGATACCCTGGAGGGCTTTGTGTTTCCTTCCTATGTGGAGGACATCATGGGACCGCTGCTCTTCGACTTCGGCTACGGCCCGTTTCGCTGGGTCTGCCTGAGCGGCCGCCCCGAAGACCTTGCGGCTACCGACCGCGCCGCCATGGATGCCATCGATCCCGAGCGGCGCTTTCAGGACCGCGATAATTACCATTGGATCCAGGAAGCCGGGCGCAACCGCCTGGTGGTGGGCACCCAGGCCCGCATTCTCTACCAGGACGCGGCAGGCCGCACGCGCATCGCCCTCAAATTCAATGCCATGGTCCGCAACGGTGAGATCGGTCCGGTCATGCTGGGGCGCGATCATCATGACACCGGCGGCACGGATTCACCCTATCGTGAAACGGCCAATATCCAAGATGGCAGCAACGTCATGGCCGACATGGCCACCCACTGTTTCGTTGGCAATGCCGCCCGGGGCATGAGCCTGGTGGCCCTGCACAATGGCGGCGGCGTGGGGATCGGCAAGGCCATCAACGGTGGCTTTGGGCTGGTGCTGGACGGTAGCCCCCGGGTGGATGACATTATCCGGCAGGCCATGCCCTGGGATGTACTGGGCGGGGTGGCCCGTCGGGCCTGGGCCCGAAATCCGAATGCCATGGCCACCATCGTCGACCGCAACCGCGAACCCGGAACCCGCGATCATGTGACCCTGCCTTACCTGGCCGATGAGGCCTTTATCAGCGAACTGGTGGGTCGCCAATGGCCCCCGGCCTGAAGACAACGGACGAACAGAGTGTAATGCCATGAACATGAATCTGATGATTATCCGCGCGGCGGCGTTGACCACCAGCCGAGGCTCAAAAGCCCTGGCCGGCCGTGACATGGATGCTCTGGAAGTCATTCCTGACGGAGCGCTGCGCATCGAGGAGGGCACCATCACCGCCGTAGGCACTACGGCCGATGTCATGGCGTCCGGCCCAAACGATGGCTTTACGATCATCGATGCCGCCGGTAAGGCGGTGCTGCCGGGTTTCGTGGATTCCCACACCCATTTCATCTTCGGCGGCCACCGGGCCGATGAATTCGCTTGGCGCCTCAAGGGCCTGTCCTATATGGAGATCATGGCTCAGGGCGGTGGCATCGCCAGTACGGTTGCGGCCACGCGCCAGACCGATCTGGAAAGCCTGGTTGAACACGGGCGCCGGCGTCTGAATGCCATGCTGGGCTTCGGCGTCACCACTGTGGAGGGCAAAAGCGGTTACGGCCTGGACCGGGATACCGAGATCCGGCAACTCGAAGCCATGGCCATTTTGAATCGCGAGCACCCCCTGGAGATTGTTCCCACCTATCTGGGGGCCCATGCCATTCCAGGCGAATACGAGGAGCGGGGCGACGCGTATCTGGACGACATCATGGAGACGGTCCTGCCCGAGGTGGCGACCCGCGGGCTGGCGGAATTCTGCGATGTGTTCTGTGAGGACCATGTGTTTTCGGTGGCGCAGTCCCGCCGCCTGCTTTCACGGGCCAAGTCCCTGGGGTTCAAGCTGACGCTGCATGCCGATGAAATCGTGGCGCTGGGCGGCGCGGAGCTGGCGGCCGAACTGGAGGCGGTTTCGGCCGACCATCTGCTGCAGGCCTCGGATGCCGGTATTCAAGGGCTGGCGGACGCCGGTGTGGTGGCCACCCTGCTGCCCATTACCGCTTTCGGTTTGAGAGAACCCTACGCCCGGGGAAGATTCATGATCGATCAGGGTTGCGCCGTGGCCCTGGCCACCGATTTCAATCCGGGCAGCTGCTTTTCCAACAGCATCCCGCTGCTCATGGCCCTGGCCACGCTTTACATGGGCCTGAGCCCGGAAGAGGCCCTCACGGCAATTACCTTGAATGGCGCCGCCGCCATCGACCGCGCCGATCGGGTTGGAAGCCTCGAGGTCGGCAAGCAGGGGGATGCCGTGATCCTGGAATATCCCTCGCACCGGTTCATACCCTATCATCTGGGCGTCAATATCATCGAAAAAGTCGTCAAGCAGGGGCGGCTCGTGTTCGACAAGGCGCAGGGGGGGCGGATCGAAGGCGCGTAAACGGCCGCGGCCGGAATGGCTGATGCCCTGCGCCTGAAGGGAAATCACCAACCCGCAGCGGACCCTAAAACCGCCGGGCAGGATCGGTCGTGATGCAGAAGACGCTGATCATTATCGGTATCGTGGTACTCGCCGCCGGGCTGTTGTGGCCGTTTCTGACGAAACTGCCCCTGGGCCGGCTGCCGGGCGATATCATCATCGACAAACCCCATCTCAAAGTCTATATCCCCATCACCACGATGGTTCTGGTGAGCGCCGTCATCTCCCTGATCATGTGGCTATTAAGAAAGTGAGGGTCGTCGCCATGAGCGTGCTGATCGATTTCTCCATTTTCCCGGTCGACGAGGGCGCCAGCGTGAGCCCCTACGTGGCCCGTGCCGTGGCCATCATCAAGGCCAGCGGCCTGTCCTATTCGCTGGGCCCCATGGGCACTTGCATCGAAGGCGAGTGGCCGGCGGTAATGGGTGTCGTCAACCGCTGTTTCGAAGACCTTCAGACGGATTGCGACCGGATCTACTTCACCATCAAGGCCGACTACCGCAAGGATGCGGCCAACCGCCTCCAGGGAAAGGTGCGGTCCGTGGAACGCAAGCTCGAATGAAGGGCGCAATCAGCCTCGTGCCGATTTGAAGACAACGCCGCGTCGTTGATGGCGGTAGAACGCAACCGGTAGGGTGGCCGCTAGTAAAACGGCGTCACGGACCAGCATGCTCACAGGTGTGTCGGCGTAAAGACGGGTGATAAAGGTTGGAAAACAGCCGCAGTCGAAGTTGTGACCCCGCAGCAGGTTGATCGTAATGATCAGGGCAAAGGCCACCAGCAGCGCGCTGACGATCCCCGCGGCCGCCCGGGGATAAACGGCCGTCATCAAGGCCAGGCCGGCGACGAGTTCCACATAGGGTAGGATGATGGCCACCAGGTTGATCGTGAAAGCCGGAAAAAGATCGTAGCTGTAGACGATCTGGGCGAATGCGGCCGGATGGGCGATCTTGTGCAGGCTGGCCACGATAAAGGCTATTCCCACGATCCAGCGGCAGAGCATTTCGAACCACGCCCATCGCCCGTATGCATCAGGGGGTTTCAATGGGAAATCCCTCCGCCTTCCACCCAGGATAACCGTCCATAAAAACGGACACGTTCGTGTAGCCTTCTTCAAACAATCGCTGGGCCAGGATATGACTGTCCTGGCAGCTGCGCCCCGAACAGTAGGTGGCCACGGGGGCATCGTGACCAAAGCGACGGCGAAAATCTTCGATCCGGCGGTCGAAGTCTCCGACGGGCAGTGAGACGGCCCCGGGAATATGCCCCTCCCGGTAGTCGGCCGCGGGGCGCGCGTCCACGAAAGTAACCTGTCCGGCGGCCTGCAGGCGCCGGGCCGTGGGCGCATCCGGAATTTCAAAATCCAGCGTGGGCGGCAAGGTGTCCTGATCGGCGGTCACAACCCCCCGGGATTCGTCCCATTGGCCCTGCCAGGGGATACCGCGGGGTGAGGCGGCATTTGCCACGAGGGCCAGAATAACGGCGCTGCCCAACAGCGCGGCAATTTGCTTGATCCAATCAGCGGTGTTCATCAGGACTGCGAAAATATCTTGGACAACATGGCCACATAGTTGCGGGGAGGGATGAAGCCTGGCATGGGCCCGATCTGATGGCCGTTTTTGAGTAACAGAAAGGTGGCCGGCAAGCCCCTGACGCCGAACTGGCGCGCGATGCGTTGATCTTGATCCACATCCACCTTGACGGCAATCGCGTTGTTGTTCAGAAATTCAATGACCACCGTATCGGTAAAGGTTTCCTTTTCCATCTGCACACAAAAAGCGCACCAATCCGCATGGAAATAGATCACCATATTTTTTTTCTGCCGGCGGGCCTGGTCGACACCCTCCTGATAGGCGTACCAGTTTATCTGCTTTGCCGATGAGACCTCCGTGACCTTTGGACCAAACAGCCATCCGCTCAGGACGAATAATCCCACTACGAGGCCAATTTTATATTTTGACATTCAATTCGACTTTCATTCAAAGGCCGGAAAAACCGGCGTTGGAATCCGGAACGTGAGGGCGCTTCAGGGGCCCTTCCTTTTTGAACGATTGAACTAAATAAAATGTTAAAATAACGCAACCGGAGGTCAAAAGCAAATGAGGCGCGTTTGGCGGTGGGTTGCGAAAGTTTTCATCGGCATTAGCATACGAGGCGGGCGACACCGAACCCAACCCCGGGAGCGTTGTCCTGTATCTCTTCTCGGGGGGAATCTGATGAAATCGCATCCAATTGCGCAAGGGAGGTTGATATGGGCGATATCAGACCAATCCAACCCAGCGAACAACGTTGCATCAGTGATTGTATCCGCCGGTTTTGGGGTGAGCGTGATAATCGCGTCGATCTCGAATCTCGGGATCGGTCTTATGAACAGTGTCTGACGGATTGCCGCATTTGCGGTTAAGCGGCCACATGGCCGTAAGGGATGGTTTGAGGGGGCCGCCTCGCGTGCATTAGGCCATGATGCGATCAGCTTCCCCCTCGGCCCTATCCGGTATTGCTCAGGACCGGTGGTATGATGATCCGCAACAGGTGCGGATGCCCTCGGATCTCGTCCGCCACGGGGGCGCGACGATCTGTCAGGCTTCAACCCGGATTTTTTCCTCCCCAAGTTCCGCCAGCCGATCGCGTGCCGCCATGATTACCATCTCGTCGTCATCCTTCTCCACAATCTGCATCAGCAGGCTTTTGTCCTTCATCCGATTCACGGCTTTGATACGCACGTCGGGATTCGAATGCTGCCAGCGGGGCACGAAGATATCCTGAAATTTCATGCTGCACCTCCTGTTCGGCCTTTGAGCATCAGCCCTGGGATACCAACCAGGGCACGCCACATTATCGATGGCCTCGGTGATGCCGGCGAGGTCAGCGGGCCGGCCGTGCCCGAAGACCCCGCTGGCGACATCCAGCGGTTCGCCCGGGCCATCGGAGAGTCTCCGATGTGGGTCGATATGAGATGTCGATTGGCGCATACCGTCGATCGGCGGATCGGCCTCGAAGGTGATGGCAGTGGAATAGGCGGTCTAAGGAGTGTTGAATGCAGCAGCCGGTGTGACCGTCAACGGGGGCGCGAAAACGCCTCTATCGACCAGATCCTGAAGGGAATGCAATAGCTTATCGCATTTATTCTAAAAATAGGATCATGACCCACCAGCGTCAAGGTCGCTGCCGGCCCTCTGCCGTCGATCCCGCGAGATAGAAACCACCGCAGCATAACGAGGGGGCCCCGGCAAGCGCAGGGCACCGGGCCTCGGGCGCCATCCGTCAGCCTTTGGCCCCATCCAGCGCCCGGCGCAGCTCGACGTATTCGGCGCGAAGCCTCCGAAGTTCGGCCTCCAGGGTTTGGCGTTCGCTGACGGGGGTTCGTGCGATTTTTTTTTCGAGGGCCTCGATGGCATGCATGACCCGATAGAGGTCTTTGGCGATAAGGCGGATCGACATGTATCTCCCCAGGCCGTCATGGCGGCGAAATTGCGTTCATGGACGCGGTGGCGCTACCGGGTGGCGGACATCGATCAGCCTACGGCGATTTTTTCCCCCGGCTTGGGTGTCTGGGCGTTGAAGCCGTTCTGGTTGAGGTGTTTGGTCAACGCCAACGACTGTTCTTCCTCGCCGTGAACCACGGCAATTTTTTTCACCTCGAGATTGGAGTGCGTCAAAAAGCGCATGAGTTCCTCCTGATCGGCGTGGGCGCTGAAGCCTCCGATTTTGACCACATGGGCGGCCAGCGGGTAGGTCTTGTTCATGAATTTGACCTCGGGTGCCGGGCCCTGGCGTCCGGCGGCGGCATAGGCTTCGCCTTGTTCTTGAATCCGCCGGCCCAGGGTGTGTTGGGCCATGAAACCTACGATCAGGATCGTGTTATGGGGGTTGTGGATTCGGTAGCGCAGATGATGCAGGATGCGGCCCGCTTCGCACATGCCCGATGCCGATATAACGATGTGGGGCTTCTCGTCGCGGGTCAGGGCGATGGACTCGTCCACTGATTGCACGAAATGGATCTGATCGAAGCGGAAGGGATTGCGGCCGTTTTGCAGGAAGGTTTCATGGGCCTCCTGATCGTATACTTCCGGGTGCTCCCCGAACACTTTGGTGATTTGGGTGGCCAGCGGGCTGTCCACATAAACCGGGAGACGGGGAACGGCCTGCTCCATGTAGAGCTCATGCAGGACATAGAGCAGTTCCTGGGTTCGCCCAAAAGCAAAGGAAGGAATCAGGATCGTACCACCGCGCTCGCAGGCCTCCTGAATCACGGTCTGCAACCGCGGCTTGAGGTCGATGACCGGTTCATGACGACGATCGCCGTAGGTGCTTTCCATGATCAATAGGTCCAGCTTGCGGTCCGCTTCTTCGAAAACCAGGCAGGGGTCCCGCAGGATGGGTTTGTCAAAGCGGCCGATATCACCAGTGTAGCCGACGGCCAGGTCGCGGCCGTTGACCCGGCTGCGAACAATGCTGATGGCCGACCCCAGGATGTGGCCGGCCTCGTAGAAGGTACAGACCATGTCCCGGCCGACCGTCATGGGGTGGCGGTAGGGATAGCCGTCGAAAAGGGAGAGGGCCTGTTCGGCGTCGGCCATCGAATAGAGCGGCGTGACGGCCTCCAGGTCGTGTTTGCGCATCAAGTCGTTGATGGCACCGGTGTCGAGATCATGGCGTTTTTTCTTCAGGATGCGACGCACATCCGCATGGCCTTTTTTACCGCCTTTGCGTTCACGGGCAAGGTAGTTGCGAACCTGTTTGTAATTCAGGTAATCGGCATCCGATTCCTGGATATGGGCCGCGTCCCGGAGCAGGTATTGGCAGGCATCCTGGGTGGCGCGCGTCGATAAAATACGGCCCCGGAAGGCATTGCGCGCCAGCAGGGGCAGGCGGCCGGAGTGGTCGATATGGGCGTGGGAAAGCACCACGTTCGTGAGCCGGGCGGCATCGAAGGGCAGGTTCCGGTTCTTGGCGTTGGTTTCTTTGCGGCGGCCCTGAACGAGCCCGCAGTCCATCAAGATGCGATCTTCGTCATTTGCCAGCAGATGGGCCGACCCGGTAACTTCGCGGACCGCACCATGAAACGTGACGTGCATAGGGATTCCTTTCGCTTAAGCGGCCGGATGGCCGGGTGGCGGTGTCCTGCAAGGCTGATTGGCGCCCAATTGTTTCGCAGGGCCGCGTGTCCCCGAACGGCCGGCCCCCGTGTCGATCTGGTTGGCGGTTGCCGCCGGGTAGCCCTCGTCAGGATTGGCCGTAAAGGGCTTTGACCTGAGCGCGGTCGATGGCGCCGTCGGCGGTTTTCGGCAACTCCGCTACAAATTCGACATAGCGCGGTTTCTTGTAGCTCGCGATACGGGCGGCCACGAAGGCAGCCAGGTCCTCGGCCGTTAAGGACGGGCCCCCTTCGAGGACGCACACCGCCTTGATGCCCTCGCCGAACTTGGGATCGGGGACACCGATCACCGCTACTTCGACCACCGCTTCATGCGTCTGAATGACGGCTTCCACCTCGGCCGGGTAGACATTCTCGCCGCCCGGTTTGATCAGTTCTTTCTCGGGTTTGCGGCCCCCGAACCACAGGAAGCCCTCCTCGTCCAGATGGCCCAGATCACCGGTGTGGTGCCATCCATTGCGAAAGAGCTCACGGTTGAGTTCCTCATGCTGCCAGAAGCCATGAAATACCAGCGGGCCCTGCACCACGATTTCGCCCTGGTCACCGGGGGCCACGTCCTGGTCGTCGTCGTCCACGATGCGGAATTTGGTCAGCAGCCCCTGGCGGCCGGCGGATCCGGGTTTGTCGCCCACCGGTGCCAGGGTGACGAAACCGGAGGTTTCGGTCTGGCCGTAGAGCGTCCAGAAGGTGCTGGCCGTCCGCTTTTCGAAGGCGGCGATCGTGTCGGGATGATCCAGACCCAGCACATGTCGCAGCGAAGACATGTCCCTGGGGTGGCGGTCGAGTTCTTCCATCAGGTTGCTCAAGATGGGGGGGAAGCTTCCCAGCACCGAGATATGGGCCTCCTCGGTCCATTGCAGCACCTGCTGGGCGTTGAAGCGTTCGATGATGGCATTTTGTCCGCCGGCGTGCATCACGGAAAGGGCCAGATTGAGGCCGGTGATATGAAAAAGGGGCAGCATGTTCAGATAGGTATCGCCATGGTTCAGGTGCAAGGTGGCAATGGTCTGCAGGTTGCTGAAAATGAAATTGGCGTGGCTCAGAACCGCGCCGCGGGGGGTGCCCCCCATGGCGGCGGTGTAAATGATGCAAAAGGGTGTATCGCCGTCGGCCGGGATATCAAGATCCTCACCCGCCTGTGTTGCAAGATCTCCGGTCGTCGTCACCATGGTTTCCAGATCGACGGCTTCCATTGATTGCTCACAGCTTTTCGCCAGTTGAGTGGCCACCGGGGCATGCGGCGGGTCATAAAACAGAAGGCCGGGTTGGGCGTCCTTCAGGATGAATAGCAGCTCTTCCTCCGACAGACGCCAGTTCAACGGTACGAGGATCGCTCC
>JASFTA010000020.1:0-9899 GCA_050114115.1 Desulfobacterales bacterium
TGGTAAAACGGTGTCCGCGCATCAAATGACCCTGGAGATGTTCCATTGGCCCGTGCCTGCGGTCCGCCATCATGGTATCATTGGTCCGGGTGCTTTCTTCCTTGCCGGGATCAGGGGGCGGCCCTGGATTAAGATATACGGCAACCACCCCTTCGTGGGTTTCAAGTTTCCTGAGGATATCCTGTCGGTTTTTTAGGGCGTGTGGGTGTCCTTCAACGAATTGAAGGTACAGATCGATCCAGGCCTTGGGCCGGGCCAGACGCATGTCAACGTGGTGGGCTGCACGCTGAAGCTTGAGAATTGCCGCCTCTTCCCATTGTGCAATAAGTGCTCTGCGGGCAAATATGAAACCGACACTTCCCATAATTATCAGCAACAGCGCGACCGGCAGGAGCATATAGACGACAAAGCGTTGTTGGAGTGTCCGGACTTTAATCATCTGCTATTTTCCATTGCAAAAACGTTGTGGTGAATTCAATTGACTTCAAATAGATCGACTTCCGCCTGCCTAACCGATAAGTTTGGATTGCATCCCAGTGCCGAATCATGCATTTTATCCGGTTCGAATTTGAACTTTAAGAACTCATATTGACCGACGGTCGCTGGGCGCTGAGTTCCTCCTGGGCTATATGGACATTCTGCTGCAATCTACATCCTGAGGTGTAAACCGTTTTGAACACCCGAAGCATCTGGATAATCATATTTATCTATTCAGCGCTTTGGCGCTTTTCATCAAGCTTTAAACCCCAAATGATATGGTAAGTCAGGTGCAGCGACTTGGCGAACTTCAGGACCTTGACATCTATAGTCGCGTTTTAGCGCACTGCGGCCCGCCGTGGCCCACTGAGTGTGCAAATCGAATGTCCAAAACAATATGATTTCTGTGTGATAAAAGCTGTTACCAAGTCATAACGTCATGATTTAAGATGAAATTTCCAGATGTGAGGTTGGCACCTCCGGCTCCCAACATGGATCGCCAAGTGCACCGGCCGCATAAACCTCTTTCTAAATTACCGCAAGTTCTTTGCTAAGACTTGGCAACTCGCCATTGCCACATCCAATTCGCCGCTAAGCTGCTCAAATGCGGCTGTTTTAGTGTAAAAGGGCTACGCTCGCGGCGGCCAAGATTAGGCCGGTCGCCTAAGGGTTGATATTCTAAAGTAGAGCTGTTCTCCTTTTTTGCCGGGTTCTTATTTGTCAATTATTTGCACTCTCCCAGTCCACAATCTGTTTGACGAAATCCAACAATTAACCCAAAATTTCATTTAATAATAGTGCCTTATGATTTTCAGGGTATAAAGTTAGGCGTACCAAAGTTTTTATTGACAGCCGCAATAGATTCTTATACCTAAAAATCCGTCTCGGGACTGACATCCATCAATTTTCAAGGAAAGGAAGTTGGCTAAAAGGTTTTGGTATTCCTTTAAGTCCGTTTTAAAAAATCATGATCAAGACAACTCGCATCACCGTAATTACGCTCATAATTATTTTGCTCTTGCCGTTATCCACATTTGCCAAAGATCTCGTGGTTTATTCTGCTCGTAAAGAGCACCTGATTACCCCGATTTTTCAAGCCTACACAGCCAAGACCGGGGTCGAGATTGAATTCATAACCGGGAAAGAGGCCGCACTCGTACAGCGCATCCTCTCAGAGGGTAAGCGAACCCCCGCCGACATATTGATTACAGTTGATGCCGGCAATCTCTGGTATGCCGCCAAAGCCGGAATATTGAAGCCGGTTCAATCCAAAATTCTGGATGCCAACATTCCCTCCCATCTGCGAGATCCCGAAAACCGGTGGTTCGGCCTTTCCGTTCGTGCCCGCACCATTGTCTATCATTCGGGCAGGGTGAATCCGCAAACTCTCAGCACCTATGAAGCTTTGGCCGACCCGGAATGGAAGGGCCGTTTGATTCTTAGAACTTCCAAGAAGGTATACAATCAATCTCTGGTGGCCATGATGATCCAGGATATAGGGCCGGATGACACCAAAAAGGTGGTTTCCGGTTGGGTGAGCAACCTGGCGGTTCCACCGCTTTCAAGTGATACCAAGGTTCTGGAAGCCATCGATTCGAGCGTGGGTGACGTTGGCATCGTCAACACCTACTATTTTGGTCGCCTCCTCAAGAAAAATCCGAATCTGCCGCTTAAATTATATTGGCCCAATCAGGAAACGACTGGGGTACACGTCAATGTGTCCGGAGCCGGTGTGACAACTCACGCCAAACATCTGGAAGCCGCCATCGCCTTCCTCGAATGGGTCTCCAGCGAAGAGGCCCAGAACCTGTTTGCCGACATCAATATGGAATACCCTGTAAATCCCAAGAATCAGCCCAACCCTGTCGTTCAGGCGTGGGGGGATTTCAAAGCCAATTCTCGCAATGTTGCCAGTGCCGGACAGCATCAAGCAGAAGCGATACGACTCATGGATGAAGCGGGCTACAAATGAATACAAGCTGTGGCGATATGGCGTGCCGTGAACGTTTGACGTTTCGCTGGCCCAAACTGTTCAGGCAAATTGACGGGTGGAAAATTGCATCCGCGCTGATCGCCACAGCTGTGCTCATACCGCTGTTGGTACTGTCCCTGTCATTCCTCAAACCACAAACAGATATCTGGAAACACATTTCAGAACACCTGTTGGCTGATCTCCTGCTCAACACCGCGGTGCTGGCATCGGGTGTGCTATCACTCACGGCTATAATGGGTGTAAGCCTTGCCTGGCTTACGGCGGTATGTGAATACCCTGGCCGGAAGCTGTTCTCCTGGGCACTTTTACTGCCCATGTCGGTTCCGGCTTATGTGATGGCTTTTGTCTTTTTAGGTGTATTCGATTTTGCCGGACCCGTGCAGGGGGCTTTAAGATCCTGGTGGCCAGGACGCTTCGATCCGGTAGACGTTCGGTCTGCGCCTGGTGTTATCATCGTTCTTTCTCTTGGGCTCTATCCCTACGTTTACCTTTTGACGCGGGGGGCCTTTCTGACCCAGGGGCGGAAAGCCATGGAGGCTGCACGCTCTCTTGGATGCAAACCTGTTCGCGCCTTTTTCCGTGTTGCCTTACCCATGGCAAGACCTTGGATCGCCGGTGGTCTGATGCTTGTCTTGATGGAAACGCTCGCCGATTTTGGAGCTGTTTCCATATTCAATTACGATACATTCACAACGGCCATCTACAAGGCGTGGTTCGGTCTTTTCTCGCTCGATGCTGCGGCGCAGCTTTCATCAATCCTGGTCATCCTGGCTTTGGCCGTAATGTTGATCGAGCAGAAAATGAGAAACCGGATGCGCTATTTCCAAACCGGTCGCCTATCAATGGAGGAGCATCGCATCCTTCTTAACGGTTGGAAAGGGTGGGCGGCATCATTATTCTCCGGATTTATTTTCATTGTGGCCTTTGCCCTTCCTTTTTTCCGCCTTATCGCATGGAGTCTTCGGGTCGTTCAGGACCAACTGGACGTTTCATATACAGATGAAATCGCAAACAGCCTTATCCTCGCTTCAGGAGGGGCAGGTATTATCTGCTTGGCCGCGCTGGTGCTGGCCTATACCGATAGGCGGCATAAAGACTCGATAACAAATGCCTCGATAAAAATTGCAACTTTGGGCTATGCATTGCCCGGAACAGTGCTGGCGGTAGGACTCTTTATTGGTTTTTCCTATGTCGATTCGGCCATAGCCAACGGTTTAGGTGTTGAGTCCGTCCTTCAAGGAAGCCTGGCAATGCTATTCATTGCCTACGGCGTCCGATTTCTTGCTGTGGGTTATCATCCCACGAGCAGCGCCATGCTGAGAATCACGCCCTCCATCGACGAAGCGGCCCGGAGCTTAAACGTCAAGGGAATCAAAATGCTTTTTAGGGTCCACGTCCCGATATTAAAAAGTGGGCTATTTACAGCCATACTGTTGGGCTTTGTGGACATCATGAAGGAAATGCCGATTACATTGATGACCCGCCCATTTGGGTGGGACACTTTGGCGGTCAAGATTTATGAGTTAACTTCAGAGGGCGAGTGGGAGCGAGCTGCGATCCCGGCAGTCGTGTTGGTGTTATGCGGCCTCATTCCAGTCATTCTTCTGGTCGCGAAAAGCGAGAAACGTGCTGTATGAAACCATATTTGTTAAGTCTTGAACATGTTCACAAATGCTACGGTGAAACCGTGATTCTGAAATCCCTCTCCTTTCAACTGGAAGAAGGGGCCATCGGCTGCCTATTAGGACCAAGCGGTTGCGGCAAAACAACAGCCTTGAGAACTATAGCCGGCTTTGAGCCCATCCAAGGCGGGCGAATTCGGATTGGTTCGGATATCGTTTCTTCAGCCGATATCCATGTTCCGCCTGAAGATCGTCGCATCGGCATGGTTTTTCAGGATTATGCTCTCTTTCCTCACCTTAACGTTCGCGACAATGTTGCCTTCGGCATTGATAAAAAGAGAGAAAAACACACCTGGGCGCATGTCCGCGATTTGATCAATCTGGTAGGGTTGGAAGCGGTTGCCGACCAGTACCCTCACGAATTATCTGGCGGGCAGCAGCAGCGTGTCGCGCTTGCTAGGGCGCTGGCTCCAAAACCCCGTTTGCTATTGATGGATGAGCCTTTTTCCAATTTGGATGTAACGCTCAGAGAACGTCTGTCCATCGAAGTGCGGAATGTCCTCCATCAGCAGGGAACGACGGCCATTCTGGTAACCCACAATCAAAGCGAAGCCTTTGCCATGGCCGACCAGATTGGCATAATGGAAAATGGAGAATTGCAGCAGTGGGATACCGCCTACCAACTCTACCATCGACCGCAGAGTCCCAAGGTTGCGGATTTCGTCGGGGAAGGCGTTCTTATCGATGGTCAGGTTATTTCGGAAGGTCAGGTCGAGACAGGATTAGGGATCCTTGAGGGTAGGTTTACATATCCCTGCACCAATGGCTGTCCGGCCAAAGTTCTGATCCGACCGGAGGACGTGGCGCACGATGATGACAGTCCCCATAAAGCAAAGATTCTTCAAAAAAACTTCCGTGGCCCAAATATTCTCTACGTGTTGAAGCTTTCATCCGGCGAGCGTGTCCTTTCAATTGTTCCCAGCCATCACGACCACCGGGTCGGTGATCATATCGGCATCAGGACTCGGGTGGAAGAAATTATCCTATTTGAGACCAAAGACGTTAAATTGGCAGGCAGTCTGCTTCAGTAATGGCATAAGGAACTGATATGAAAATCACTCACAACAGTATGTGAATAGGGATTCCTCCATGCAATCGTATCAGCGGTGACCCTCGATAGCAGCAGGTAAAAAGCACTTTACATAAGCGTTGCAAGTCGATACATTTTCAATTTTATTGACCGTCGCTCAGATCAACTAAATCCAATTACAGCACATACTTAAATATCAGCAAGATAACACGACCAGCCCCTGATTACTCCATAGCGGTCAAAATATCGTCTATCTCAAAATGTCAGACCATCAATTAATTATGAACCAGGAGCGTACCATTTCGTTTTTTAAAAAACATCTCTCTTGAACGAAAAGGCATTCATATTTTTATGCGCTGGATAAAGAGGTATTTAATGCAGGCGTATGTGAACACTCAATTTTCAAAAAAAAGGAGGCGTTTTGAGATTATTTATTAGAACAGGCGTTCTATTGATTGTTGTGGTCGTAACCGGTGGTATTGCCTTGGCTCAATTCGCCAAACCAGAAGATGCCATCACGTATCGGAAATCGGTAATGCAGGTGATCAAGAAACATTTCGGCAACATGGCCGGTGTCGTCAAAGGAAAGATCCCTTTTGACAAGACGGCATTTGCAGCAGATGCCAAGGTCGTGGCAATGATGTCGAAACTGCCTTGGGAAGCCTCTCAGGTCCCCGGGTCAACTGAAGGCAACACCACACTGAAGGAAAATGCCTTGAAAGACTTCGAGGGTTTTATGGCGGCCGCCAAAGAGTTCGAGGAAGCCGGTCAGAAACTGGTTGCGGCAGTTGAAGGCGGAGATCTGGGGGTAATTAAAAAACAGTTTGGTGCTACAGCGCAAACCTGCAAAGCCTGTCATCATTCATACCGGAGTAAGCATGGGCATTAAGCTCACAAGCAGGTAAACAATTAGGCTTGAAATAGCAGCTGCCAAAGCTGCGATCCAAAGGTTGCCGCCGCAAGGTGGGGCCTCCCCCTGCCACACCTTGAAGCCTGTAAACAACGGTTTTATCAGATTTTCGCCTTTGACGAGCAGGTAAAACAGCACCGCCGCAACGTGGACCGCAACAAGGCATCCGATCACAGTAGCGTTAATATTGTGAATACGGGTGAGCGTGCTGCTAATGGCATTGCTCACCAGTGGATATAGCGGGCCTTCTGTGAAGATGTCGTCGCTAGCAAAAAGCCCTGTCGATGCCTGGATAAGCAGCACGGTTAGCATGGTGATCACAGACCAGCCACCGAGAGGGTTGTGCCCCAAATAGCGAGGCGCACCAATGCGAGTGATTGTGGCCGCGTAGCGCAAAACAGCTACTGGGCTGCAAACAAAAGAAACAAATCGGGCATGAAGCCCCCCAAAAACACCCCACATAATTCGAAAGACCAGTAGGGTCAGCACCAGATACCCACTAATCATATGGGTGGTCATTAAGTTGCCGCCGATTTTGGCCGTTACGAAACTGGTGGTCACCAGAACCACTAGTAGCCAGTGAAACAGCCGTGTGGGCACATCCCAGACCTTCACTGGTCTTGCGGTATGCGGGATGTTGTTGCTGTTTTTGTTGGATTGTGTCATCGAATCGCTGAACTCAGCGTAAATCTTGAATAAAGCCCGCCAAGAAACCCATTAAGCTACATCCAACGACGAACATGCTTAATATATTTCAAGAACTTTCATTTCTTTAATCTTTCTGGAAAAATTGCCAAACTCGCTGATGCAAATACTACCAATACGCTTCCAACATTGTGAACGATCGCGGCCATGATTGGCGTGAGCCAGCCCATACCGCCTGCAACAACAGCAGCGGCGTTGAATGCCAATCCAAATACAATATTGATCTTTATAATACTCAACATCCGCCGAGAAAGACGGATCAACCAGGGCAGTTTTGAGATGTTGTCATGAGTAAGGGCAATATCTGCAGTCTCCAGAGCCACATCGGTCCCCGCCGCCCCCATAGCTACGCCAACTTGGGATACGGCCAAGGCCGGGGCATCATTGATTCCATCACCTACAAACATCACCGGAAGCTGCTTGGATTGGTATTCTTTGATTACATCGACTTTATCCTGAGGTTTAAGACGACCGTAGACATCTTTAATCCCAACTGTATCTGCAACCCGCTGAGCAGCTTTTTCATGGTCACCGGACAAAATAGCCATTTTACTAATTCCAAGCTGATTGAAAGCCTTGATCGCCGACATGGCAACCGGACGGACTTGGTCGGTAACATTCAGTAACCCAACAGGAGTCTGATCGCGATAAACTATGAGAGGGGTGATTCCCCGAGAAATCGAGCTGTCGATGCACTGTTGAAGGTGTTTGGGAAATGTTACCGTATTTTCGCCGACAGAAACGCTGCCGACCTCGACTAGGCTTCCATCAACCATTGCTTTCACGCCAAGTCCGATTTCATGGAAGGCGTTTTCCGCTCCCTTCACTACGATCTTGGCATAATGAGCCGCTTTCAAAATTGCTCTTGCCAATGGATGAGTGCAGTGCTGTTCAGCACTAGCGGCACAAGAGAGTAACTCCTCTTTCTCTATGCCTACAGTACAGGTAATTTCTTCGACTCTGGGTTCTCCTAAAGTCAACGTTCCGGTTTTATCAAACAGCACTGCTTTAACTGCCGCAGCTCTTTCAAGGTATTGTCCGCCCTTAACCAGAATGCCTGCCTTGGCTGCTCGACCCAAGGCAGCTACAGTCGCGGTTGGGGCTGCCAAAATCAGGGCGCATGGGCAGCCGACAATGAGCACGGCCACAGCACGACTGATATCTCCAGTTAAAAGCCAGGCGATCGATGCGCACGCTAATATTACTGGTGTAAACCATGTTGCATAGCGGTCAATGAGTCTAACGGCTTCAGGGCGATGCTGTTCTGCTTCACTGACCAGTGTGATCACTTTGCCAAGCGTGGTATCCTGACCAACTTTGGTTGCCTTTGCCCTGATCACGCCATTGTGGTTTAACGTTCCCGCTAGAATGGTATCACCCAACTGTTTTTCCACTGGTAATGGCTCGCCGGTCATTGCCGACTCATCCACTGCTGACACCCCGGAAAGGATTGTGGCATCTACAGGTATCCGCTCACCCGGTTTGATAAGGACTATATCCCCAACAGCTACCTTTTCTATGGGAACGGTCTTTTCATTATCATCTATTATTACAGTGGCAGTTTCCGGGGAAATGTGAACCAGTGCCTTGATGGCCTTACGTGCCGATTCACTGGTGACCTGCTCAATCAATCCACCAAAGGTCATTACGAAACTGACTACGGCTGCGGTTAAAAATTCTCCTTGGATCAGACTCGCTATTATCGCCAGGCTGACAAGTTCATCGACATTGACTTCCTTTTCAAGAAGCCCCTTAATCGCACCCCAAATAATCGGTGCGCCGTTGATCGCCACTGAAATGATAGCAAGTGTGTTGCCAATAAGGCTGGCCGATTCATTCCCGCGATCAATAATGAAGCTGACCAAGGCTAACACTGCTGCTGCAACTGCAAAGTAAAAATCTCTTAACCTGAACAATTCCTGATAAACACCCAAATTAGAAAAACGACCGATCATGTGAAAAATTCCTATTTACTGAACTTGTTAAAAATTTCGACAACTTCAGATATCAGTTCCGATTCATTGTCATGCGCCTGAATGGCCGTTGCCACACAACCCTTTAAATGGTCCTCTAAGATGACCGCGCCCAATGAGCGCAATGCCCCACTGGCTGCGGCGATCTGCTTTAGCACTTGCAGACAGTCCCGATTCTCATCGACCATTTTTTTCAGCCCCCGGACCTGGCCCTCAATTCGATTGATCCTGGCAATCAATTTTGGATGGTCATCACCGCATAATGCCATTGCATTCCTCCTTTATACATATAGGGTGTATATGTATATTGTATTGTGCCAATTCTGTAAAGACTTTTTATAGATTAAGTGATTTGAAGGTAGAAAATAGAATTGAGGGTCTCTTTTGCCGGTTAGGTGGATAAATGGGAATTCAGTTTGAAAAGGGGCTATATTATAAATTCCGTTGAAGGCAGGATTGTTGATATGCCGCTTCCACAGTAGTAGCAAGGCTTATTAGCAGCGTTGCAGGTATGAGGTGTTCGCCTGTATCTATCAGCTCAATTATTCATCCTGTGATATCGGACCATAATCTGCAAAATCATCAAAACACGGATACCTGCTATTATGTTGTCATCTATCCTAACCTACTGAAAGCATGAAGAATACAGAAGTTCATGCTGCACGATGTCATTTTGGCTATGATTCCAACTTCATAGACGTATTCAGCACGCCTATTCCATTCAATTTGGCAACATAATTATTTTCCTTCCAAAGCACCTTTTCTTGTTCGGCAGACAGGGTTGCTGCCGGGTTCAGAGACTGTCCAGCCATGTCATGACATCGTCTTCCTCTTGCTTGTCGATCAACGCTTCGATTTCGGCATTGCGGCTCAATACGGCTTGGGTATATTCGGTGAACCGCTTCTGGATTTTTCGTCGACGCGGCAGATCCATTTGCAGATAAACCATGCTGGATTGGACATCTTCGTGGCCCAAATGGTTTTTAATGTCGGTCACCGAACATCCGGCTGCCAGCATGTTGATGGCGCACGAGTGACGTGGACGGCGGGGTGTTGAAGGTGCATCATCCATGTTTGTTGACTTGTGATGGCGATTACCGTGCCTGCGGCGATTTTCGGCTTGGCGATG
>JASFTA010000021.1:0-9713 GCA_050114115.1 Desulfobacterales bacterium
ATGCCCGGGGACAATGTTGCGATCGAGGCGGAGTTGATCACGCCGATTGCGATGGAGAAGGAGTTGCGCTTTGCGATTCGTGAAGGCGGTCGCACGGTCGGTGCCGGGGTTGTCAGTGAAATCGTGGAGTAATAAGGAAAGAAATCCGTCATGATAATGAACACCAAGATTAGGATCAGGCTCAAGGCATACGACCACAAGCTGCTTGACCAGTCCGCTTCGGATATCGTCGATACGGCCAATAAAACCGGTGCGAAAGTCGTCGGGCCGATTCCGCTTCCGACGATGATCAATAAATACTGCGTGCTGCGCTCACCGCATATCGACAAGAAATCGCGGGAGCAGTTCGAGATGCGCACGCACAAGCGCCTGCTGGATATTCTGGAGCCGACGCAGCAAACCGTGGATGCCTTGATGAAGCTTGATCTTTCGCCTGGCGTAGACGTGGAAATCAAACTCTAGCACGGGATTACGGTTACGATCATGTGTAAAGGATTAATCGGAAAAAAGTTAGGGATGACCGGACTGTTTACGCCGGAGGGCAAGTATATACCGGTGACGGTCATCGAGCTGGGACCCTGCGTGGTCACCCAGGTGAAATCCAAGGCCACCGATGGTTATGATGCCCTGCAGCTTGGATTTGGCACCAAAAAAGCCAAGCGCATCAACAAGCCGCTGACCGGCCACATGAAGAAAAGCAAGGGACAGTTTGCGATCCTGCGTGAAGTTCCGGTGGAGACCCCCGAAGGCTATGATGTGGGCCAGTCCATCAGCCTCGACATGTTTGCCGTCGGGGAGCGCGTCGATGTCGTCGGGACCACCAAGGGACGCGGCTTTACCGGGGTCACCAAACGCCACGGCTTCCGTTTGGGGCGCAAGACCCATGGCAGTAAGAGCTACCGCATTCCTGGCTCCATCGGCTGCAGCGCGTATCCGGCCAAAGTCATCCGGGGCAAGAAGATGCCGGGCCAATACGGCAATACGCGCAAGACCGCGCGTAATCTGGAAGTTGTCGATATTCGCCCGGACGACAATCTGATCCTTATCAAAGGGGCCGTCCCTGGTTTTAACAATGGCCTGGTGATGGTCAACAAATTAAAATTTTAAGGGAACCGCTGGAGGGGGGCTTTCAGCCGGCCGACCGCCGCAGGCCTTCCACAAGACGCTAATTAAATCTACGGATAAGATCGATATGGCTGTTGTAGACGTGCTCAATCAAAAAGGTGAGAAAGTGTCCCAGGCCGACTTGGCGGAGGGTTGCTTCAATATCGAGGTCAAGCCCAGCGTGCTGCATGACGTCGTGAAGATGCAGTTGGCCAAGCGGCGTGCCGGTTCGGCGTCGGTCAAGAATCGCAGCGATATAAGAGGCAGTGGCCGCAAACTCTTCCGCCAGAAGGGTACCGGGCGTGCGCGGCGGGGCAACATCAAATCACCCCTGTTGCGGGGTGGTGGCGTGGCCTTTGGCCCCCAGCCCAAATCATGGGCTTACAAGGTGCCTAAGAAAGTGCGCCGTCTGGCCCTCAAAATGGCGCTCAGCAGCAAATTTCAGGATGCGACCCTGACGGTTGTCGACCAGCTAGCGCTGGAGGCCATCAAGACCAAGGCGGTGGCGGCGATCCTGGGCGATCTCAAGATCAACAATGCGCTGATCATCACGCCCGAAAAGGATGCCACCCTGGAATTGTCCTCGCGCAATCTGCCCGGGGTCAAAGTCCTGCGCACGGAAGGTTTGAACGTCTACGACATCCTCAAATACGACCATCTGGTATTGCTTGAACCCTCGATCAAGCAGATCGAAGGGAGGCTTGTATGAATGCCTATGATGTTATCAAACGACCGGTTGTCACCGAAAAGACCAGTATCCAGAAAGAAGATGCGAACCAGATCACTTTCGAAGTCGATCGACGGGCCAACCGGGTGCAGATCCGCAAGGCCGTCGAATCCATCTTCAGCGTCCATGTCACCGGTGTCCGCACCATGCAGGTCAAGGGTAAGGTCAAACAACGGGGGCGCATCGTCGGCAAGCGCCGCGACTGGAAAAAAGCGATCGTGACGCTGATTCCCGGTGAACGGATCGATTTCTTTGAAGGAGTCTAAACAGGGAGCTTCACATGGCGGTTAGAAAGGTAAAACCCACCTCGCCCGGACGGCGCTTTCAGGATTACGCGACGTTTGAAGAAATTACACGCCGCAAACCGGAAAGGAGCCTGCTAAGGGCCATCAAGAAATCCGGCGGCCGCAACGCCAACGGCCGGATTACCTGCCGGCGCCGTGGCGGTGGTCATAAGCGGCATTACCGGATCATCGATTTCAAACGGGACAAGATTGATATCCCGGCCCGGGTGGCGGCGATCGAATATGATCCCAACCGTTCGGCCCGCATCGCCCTGCTGCATTATGCCGACGGTGAGAAGCGCTATATTCTGGCGCCCCTCAATCTAAAGGTCGACGACCAGGTCATCGCCAGCGCCGAGGCCGATATCAAACCCGGCAATACACTGCCCTTGCGCAATATTCCGCTGGGAACCCAGATTCACAACATCGAACTCAAGCTCGGCAAAGGCGGTCAGATCGTGCGCAGTGCCGGGACGTATGCCCAACTGATGGCCAAGGAAGACCCCTACGCCCTGGTTAAATTGCCTTCCGGTGAAGTGCGCATGGTGCTGCTTAAGTGCAAGGCCACGATCGGCCAGCTGGGCAACCTGATGCATGAGAACATTTCCCTGGGCAAGGCGGGTCGCAAGCGTTGGCTGGGGCGTCGCCCCAAGGTGCGCGGGGTTGCCATGAATCCCGTCGACCACCCCATGGGCGGTGGCGAAGGGCGCTCCTCCGGCGGCCGCCATCCCTGCAGCCCCTGGGGGATACCGAGCAAGGGTTACAAAACCCGCACGAATAAACGCACCGATCGCTATATCGTCAAGCATCGGACCAAGAAGTAGCCGATATTTAAAAGCTCCGGGGTCCAGGCCGGACCCGGTCCGCAGGAAAGCCATCAGGAGGCAGCATGCCACGTTCGCTAAAAAAGGGGCCTTTCATCGATACCAAACTCATGGGCAAGGTGACGCTGGCCCAGGATTCGCGCAGCAACCGCGTGATCAAAACCTGGTCGCGACGTTCGACGATCATACCGGAAATGGTGGGCCTGACACTGGCGGTGCATAACGGGAAGAAGTTCATCCCGGTGTTCGTGACGGAAAACATGGTCGGGCACAAGCTGGGTGAATTTTCACCGACCCGGACCTTCTATGGTCACGCCGGTGATCGCAAATCCAAACTTAAGAAGTAATACCAAGCAAAAGGGATGACGGCAATGGAGGTTAAAGCGGTAGCCAAATACATGCGGATTTCTCCGAGCAAGGTTCGCAAGCTTTCCGGGGCGGTCAAGGGCAAGCCGGTCGAGCAGGGGATTGAAACGCTAAAGTACATGCCGCAGAAAGCAGCCGGGCTGTTAGAGAAGATTGTCCGCTCCGCGGTGGCCAATGCGGATCAATACGATGATATCGATGTCGACGACCTGATTATCAGCAACGTCATCGTCGACGCGGGTCCGACCCTGAAGCGCTTTCGGGCCCGGGCACGCGGTCGCGGTACGCGCATTCTGAAGCGAACCAGCCATATTACGGTGATCTTGGCCGAGCAATCGGCTTAACGAAGGAGGTAGGATCTTGGGTCAGAAAGTTAACCCCATCGGGCTGCGGTTGGGCATCGTCAAAACATGGGAATCCCGCTGGTATGCCGACAAGAAATATGCCGACTATATCTTTGAAGATCATAAGATTCGGCAGTTCGTCAAAAAGAAACTATATCATGCCGGGGTCTCCCGTATCGAGATTGAACGCTCTTCCCGACGGGTGCGGCTGCGCATCTACACCTCGCGACCAGGGATCGTCATCGGCAAGAAGGGCTCGGAGATCTCACAGCTTAAAAATGCGATCGAAAAGCTGACCGCGCATGAGGTCATGATCGATATTCAGGAAGTCCGCAAACCCGAAATCGAAGCCCAGCTGGTGGCCGAAAACGTGGCCCTGCAGCTTGAGCGCCGCGTGGCCTTCCGGCGCGCGATGAAACGGGCCGTAACATCGGCCATGCGCTTCGGTGCCCAGGGCATCAAGATTGCGGCGGCCGGGCGTCTGGGTGGCGCCGAAATGGCCCGGGCCGAGTGGTACCGCGAGGGGCGGGTGCCCCTGCACACCCTGCGCGCCGACATCGATTACGGGTTTGCCGAGGCCAAGACGACCTACGGCATCATTGGCATCAAAGTCTTCCTGTTCAAAGGTGAAATCTTGAAGAAAGACGCCATTGCCGCCAGCGGCAATTGACGATTAGGAGAGTGCGGACATGCTGAGTCCCAAAAAGGTAAAATTTCGAAAGCAGCAGAAAGGCCGTATGCGGGGCGTGGCCCGGCGGGGCGGATCCCTGGCCTTCGGCGAATATGGTCTGCAGGCCGTGGAATGCGGGAAGGTTAGCGCCAAACAAATCGAAGCGGCCCGTATCGCCATGACCCGGCATGTGAAGCGCGGCGGTAAGATGTGGATCCGTATTTTCCCGGATAAGCCCTTCACCAAGAAGCCGGCCGAAGTCCGCATGGGCAAGGGCAAGGGATCACCTGAAGGCTGGGTGGCCGTCATCAAGCCCGGGAGGATTCTCTACGAGATGGAGGGGGTTTCGCGTGAAATGGCCAAGGAGGCCCTCCGGCTGGCGTCGCACAAACTTGCCGTCAAGACGCGGTTTGTGGAGAGGAGTGAGCTGTCATGAAGGTCGACGAGATCCGTGAGATGAATCCGCAGGAGCGCCGTCAGAAACTGGTCGAACTCCAGGAAGCCCTGTTCAATCTGCGCTTCCAGCACGAATCCGGCCAGTTGGAAAATCCAAGTAGAATTAAGGCAACCAAGCGCGATATCGCCCGCATTCAAACGATCATGCGCGAAGCCGCGTTAAACCCTAATCCGACAAGTGAAGCTTAATGGCCATGAGAGACAGAGGCATGAAACGACAGGTGGTGGGGACGGTCATCAGCAATAAAATGAACAAGACCGTCGTGGTCAAAGTCGAACGGTTGGTCAAGCACGCCATGTACCACAAGTACATTCGGCGCCGGACCCAATTCGCCGCACACGACGAGAAAAACAGCTGCCAGGTCGGCGACCGCGTTTTGATTACCGAATCCCGACCGCTCAGTAAAATGAAAAAATGGCGGGTCAGCAAGATTATCGCGAAAGCGGTTTAAGGCACACAAGGATTACGGACAATGATTCAGGCAGAGACAAGACTTACAGTGGCAGATAACTCCGGGGCCAAGCAGCTTTACTGCATCAAAGTCCTCGGGGGGTCGCGCCGACGTTACGCCAGTGTTGGCGATATCGTGGTTGTGTCCGTCAAGGAAGCCATCCCCAACGCCAAGGTCAAAAAAGGCGATGTGATGAAAGCGGTCGTGGTGCGGACCAAAAAAGAGATCCGCCGCACGGACGGGTCCTACATCCGCTTTGACGACAATTCGGCCGTTCTGGTGAACACCAGCCGAGAGCCCATCGGAACGCGTATTTTCGGTCCGGTGGCGCGTGAGCTGCGCTCCCGGGGGTTTATGAAGATTGTTTCGCTGGCCCCTGAGGTACTCTAATCGATTCCGCGTCTGTGGAGAGCGACACCCATGGTTAAAAATACATCGCATATCAAAAAAGACGACAAGGTCAAGGTTATTGCCGGGAAAGACAAGGGCAAGATCGGCAAAGTCCTCCGCGTGCTTCCCAAGAAGAACCGCGTTTTGATCGAGAATATCAACATCGTCAAGCATCACCAGCGCCCCAATGCCAAGAACCGGCAGGGCGGCATTGTCGAAAACGAGTCGCCGATTCATTGGGCCAATGTCATGCTGATGTGCAACAAGTGCATGAAGCCGGTGCGCATTGCCATGAAGCGTTTGGACGATGGCAATAAAGTGCGCGCCTGCAACAAGTGTGAGGAACTCATCGACAGTTAGGATGGGCCCCCGGAGGGATATGATGTCAGAGCTGAAACAATTCTATGAAACGCAAGTCGCCCCCCAGCTGATGGAGACTTTAGGACTTAAGAACCCGATGCAGCTTCCCCGGCTTGATAAGATCGTGCTCAACATGGGGCTGGGTGAGGCCATTCAGAATATCAAGATTCTCGATTCGGCCGTCGAGGAATTAAAGGTGATTTCGGGCCAGAAACCGGTGATTACGCGGGCCAAGCGCTCGATTGCGGCCTTCAAGCTGCGCGAAGGCATGCCCATCGGATGCATGGTCACCCTGCGCCGCGCCAAAATGTACGACTTCTATTCCAAACTGGTCAATATCGCCTTGCCGCGTGTGCGCGACTTCCGTGGCATTTCGGGCAAAGCCTTCGACGGTCGCGGCAATTACTCGCTGGGCATCAAGGAGCAGCTCATTTTCCCGGAGATCGATTACGACAAGATCGACAAGATCAAGGGGTTGAACGTTACCATCGTGACGACGGCCACCAACGATGCCGAAGGTAAGGAACTCCTGAAGTTGATGGGAATGCCTTTTCGCAATTAAGGCCGGTTGAGCCGCTGGCTCAGAGCGACCCCGCCCGGCCCACAAGGAGGATACGTTGGCAAAAACAGCGCTTAGAAACAAGGCCCAAGAAAAACCCAAGTTCAAGGTGCGCGCCTACAATCGCTGCCCCATCTGTGGTCGGCCGAGAGCCTATATGCGCAAATTCGGCATCTGCCGGATCTGTTTCCGCACCATGGCCTCGCAAGGCAAACTTCCGGGGGTCACCAAATCCAGTTGGTGACCGGCGGCCGGATGAAGAACACGAGCTGACCCATTCGACAAAAGGTAGAGATTAAACGGAGATAAAAATGGCGATAAGCGATCCCATTGCGGATATGTTAACCCGAATCAGGAATGCCGTGAAGGCCAAGATGAACAGCGTTGATGTTCCGGCCTCTAAACTGAAAACCGAGCTGGCGCGCGTCATGAAAGATGAAGGTTACATCAAGAACTACAAGTTCATTCAAGACGGGAAACAGGGTGTCTTGCGCGTTTATCTGAAGTACGGTCCCGGTCAGAGTACCACGATCTACGGGCTCGAGCGTGTTAGCAAACCCAGTCGGCGGATTTATGTCAAGAGCCGCGAAATCAAGCCGGTGTTTAACGGCATGGGTGTTGCCATCCTGTCCACGTCCAAAGGTATCATGACGGACAGGAGGGCCCGGCAGGAAAACGTCGGGGGCGAAGTCCTCTGCAATATCTGGTAAGCAAGGGAGTTACGATGTCTCGCGTTGGAAAAAAACCGATTTCGGTTCCCGAGAAGGTCGATGTGTCCTACAAAGACCGTCTGATCACGGTCAAGGGCAGCAAGGGGACCCTTTCCCGGACGATCCACGATGATGTGGATCTTAAATTGGAAGACAATCAGATCCAGGTCGAGATCCGCCAGCAAGACCGTAAAACCCGGGCCTTGCAAGGTCTGACCCGCAGTCTCGTGGACAACATGGTCACCGGGGTATCCAGCGGTTTCGAGCGCGTCCTGGAGATTAACGGGATCGGCTACCGGGCCGAGGTCAAGGGCCAGTCCCTGGTGTTGAACCTGGGTTTTTCCAACCCCGTCAATTTTGATCTTCCGGATGGCGTGTCGGCATCGGTCGATCGCAACACCATCATCAAATTGACGGCCATCGATAAGGAAAAGCTCGGCCAGACGGCGGCGTCGATTCGCAAATTGCGTCCACCGGAGCCATACAAGGGCAAGGGCATCAAATACGCTGAAGAGCGCATCATCCGCAAAGCCGGCAAGACCGGTACCAAATAGTCGGCCACCGCAAACCTTGCGGTTGAACCGCGGTTAACCAGACCGCGACCAGCAACCCCATTGCGGGCCTTGAGGAATTTTAAACATGAGTGCGACCCATCCGAAACAAGTGGCGCGTTTGAAGCGCCAGAAACGTATTCGCCGGAAAACCCGGGGAACGACACAGCGGCCGCGGCTGTGCGTATTCCGCAGTGCCCGGCACATCTATGCGCAGATCATCGACGATAGCCGTGGTCAGACGCTGGCATCCGCATCCAGTATGGAGTCCGAGATTCGCCTGCGTACGGATTTTGAAAACAAGGTTGCCCTGGCAACCCATATCGGCAATTTGATTGGGGAACGGGCTCAGGAAAAAGGCGTCAAACAGGTCGTATTCGACCGCAACGGATTTTTGTACCATGGGCGCGTCAAGGCCGTTTCGGAAGGTGCCCGTAAATCCGGACTTGACTTCTAGTCCCTCTTAACCGTTGTGAAGGAGGCAGTCCTTTGTTCAAGCATGATAGCGATGACAATCAATTAATCGACAAGGTGGTTCACATCAACCGCGTGGCCAAAGTCGTCAAGGGCGGGCGCCGGTTCAGCTTCAGTGCCATCGTGGTGGTTGGCGACGGCGAAGGATCGGTTGGATTCGGTCTGGGCAAAGCCGGCGAAGTGCCGGAGGCCATCCGTAAAGGCGTCGAGAAAGCCAAAAAGAATATGATCCAGGTGCCGCTTGTCGAAGGCACCATTCCTTATGAAGTCATCGGGCGATTTGGCGCCGGACGGGTTCTACTCAAACCCGCCTCGCAGGGAACCGGCGTGATTGCCGGTGGGGCCGTGCGGGCGGTGCTCGAAGCGGTGGGTGTCCAGAACATACTGACCAAATGCCTGGGCTCACACAACCCGCATAACGTGGTCAAGGCCACCCTGGCCGGACTGGGAATGCTGGAAAGCAAGCAGCAGATCGCCTCGCGACGCGGCATCAGCGTCGAAGAGCTGGCGTAGGGGAATCGATTCATGGCATCCAAACTCAAAATCACGCTGGTAAAAAGTATGATCGGCAGGCCGGAAAAGCATCGCAAGGTGTTGCGGGGCATGGGCCTTACCAAAATGCATAAGACGGTTGAACTGGAAGATACGGCGGCCATCCGCGGGATGGTGCACAAGGTATCCCATCTGGTGACGGCCGAGGAGATCAACTCATGAAGCTGCACGAACTTTCACCGGCGAGCGGTTCGCGTCAGGCCCGCAAGCGACTGGGGCGCGGCGTTGCCACCGGGCAGGGCAAGACGGCCGGACGCGGCACCAAAGGCCAGGGCAGTCGTTCGGGTGGCGGTGTCCGCCCCGGTTACGAAGGCGGTCAGATGCCCATCCACCGCCGACTGCCGAAGCGGGGTTTCACCAATATTTTCAAGAAGCAGGTCGCGGTCATCAACGTCAAGGATCTCAACCGTTTCGAGAGCGGTAGTGAGATCGACGAGGTGGCCCTGGTGAAGCAAGGGCTGGTCAAAGGTCGCTATGATGCCATCAAATTGCTGGGTCAGGGTGAGATCGACAGGGCGGTGCAGATTAAAGTGCACGCCGTCAGCAAAAGCGCTCAGGCCAAGATCACGGCCGCCGGTGGCACAGTCGAGGTAATCTAAATGGTAGGCAGCGGTTTTCAGAACATACTGAAAATTCCCGAGCTCAAGAAACGCATCTTTTTTACCCTGATGCTTTTGATCGTCTATCGTATCGGCGTTAATGTGCCGGTGCCGGGGATCGACAGCAGCGCCCTGGCGGAAATCTTCAACCGATTTAAAGGCGTGCTGGGAATCGTCGACCTGTTTTCGGGTGGGGCGCTGGAGCGATTCTCCATCTTTGCCCTGGGCATCATGCCCTATATCAGTGCTTCGATTATCCTGCAGTTGTTGACCGTGGTCGTACCGCACCTG
>JASFTA010000022.1:0-9525 GCA_050114115.1 Desulfobacterales bacterium
AGGGGCTTTTACCGGCGCCAGCAAGGACAAGCCGGGATTGCTGGCCGAGGCCGAGGGGGGCACGCTGTTTCTGGACGAAATCGGCGAAATCGGACTCGGTCTGCAGGTCAAGTTGCTGCGGGCCATCGAAGGCGGCGGCTATACCCCCATCGGCAGCAGCGAGGTTGTCATCCCCGATATTCGGATCATCGCCGCCACGAACCGTCATCTTCGCGAAGAGGTGCGTAAAGGCAACCTGCGCGAGGATTTCTATTACCGGATTCATATCATTCCGGTGCGTTTGCCGCCCCTGCGTGAACGCCGCGAAGATATTGTCCCCCTGATCCAGCACTTTCTGCAACAATTCAGCGAAGGTGATGCGGTGCCGGTGATGCCCGAACACGTGATGCGCAGCATGCAGAATCGCAACTGGCCTGGCAATATCCGCGAGCTCCAGAACGCGGTTCACCGCTATATCACCTTGAACTCCGTCGAACCCGATGACCACCCACCCGCCGCTGATCCGGAACCCCGGCCGGCCATTGCGGCGTCCGTTCCATCCACGGACAAATCGTTGTCCGATGTCATGGCGCAATTCGAAAGGCAGCACCTGCTCCGGGTGCTCACTGAGAATCAATGGCATCGATCCCGGGTCGCCCGCATTTTGGGGATCGATCGCCGCACCTTGTTCCGCAAAATCAGCAAGCACGGACTATAATAGCCCATATCGAGACAAATAAGTCTCAATCACAAATATTTTAATGATTACAGAATGATGGAATCACTGGTCTGTTGAAGTGGGACATTCGCGTCGTTTTGGTGAATTAGATTCATTCGCAAACAAACGCTCAATGTCTGTTTCAAGCCTAATTGTTAAAGGGGTTTCCATCTTTTAAATTTTGTGGCATATGAGTTGCACTGCCATTGGCATCCGCACAGGAAAGTGACCGTTGCAACGGCACGGCGCTTTCCGAGGTCGATTCTGAAAGGGGGTGAAGGATAGACGATCGACCGCCCCGTGGAAAGCGCCACAATAGCCGGACGCCGCGCTGTATCATGCGGTTTCAAACCGTGCGCGTGGTCCGAAAGTTTTCATTAATACTGGCCGTTTCGACGGCCCTCAAGGGAGGATGCAATGGCTGAACAACAACCGATGGGTAACCCGGCAGTGGTAGGTCTGGCAGGATTTGGTTTGACGACGATGGTTTTGCAGTTTCACAATGTTGGCTGGATGGGGCTTGGCCCGGTTCTGGCCCTGGCCATCGCTTTCGGCGGCGGCGCGCAGTTGATTGCCGGCTTCCAGGAATTCAAATGCGGCAACAATTTCGGCTACAGCGCCTTTGTCTCTTATGGCGCCTTCTGGATTGCGCTCGGCATTATTTTCATGCTTAACCATTTCGGCATTTACAAGTCCAGCGGGACGGACGTTGGATGGTTCCTGGTGGCCTGGACAGCTTATACAGCCATTCTGTGGGTGGGGGCGATGCGAATTCATGGCGCCATGGCGATTACCTTTACCCTCCTGCTGATCGGCTTCATTCTTCTGGATCTGGCCCATTTCGGTTATCCCGGTCTGACCAAGGTCGCCGGCTATGAACTGATGCTTTGTGCCGCATCCGCCTGGTACATGATGGCCCACGTCATCTTCCTGCAGGTGTTCGGCAAGGACATCCTTCCGGTTGGCAAGCCCTGGATTTCCGGTGATGCCGAAAAACTCAAGAGCGTGCCTGTCGCGGCCAAGGCGAGATCCTAAGTCGTCGTCCAGCCGCGAAGGGATTCCGGGTTCAGACAAAGGCCTACCACGAGAGCTCACAATGGAGCCGAGTCGGTTGCAACGCGACCGGCTCGGCTAGTTTTCGGAAAATCGGAGAAGGAACAGAAAGGAAAAGGATCCATGACCAATCTGTACGATGAAGCCTTTGAGAAATCCCTGAAAGACCCGGATGCCTTCTGGGCCGAAGCAGCTGAAGACTGCCACTGGTACAAAAAGTGGGACAAAGTCTTGGACGACTCCAACAAGCCCTTTTACCGCTGGTTCACGGGCGGGGTCTGCAACACCTGCTACAATGCCCTGGACTTTCACATCGACAACGGCCGCGGCGATCAGGACGCACTGATTTACGACAGCCCGGTCACCGATACCATCAAAAAATACACCTACAGTGAACTGCGTGACGAAGTGGCCAAGTTCGCCGGGGTCCTGGCCAACCAGGGCGTCGTCAAGGGCGACCGGGTCATCATCTACATGCCGATGATCGCGGAAGCGGCCATGGCCATGCTGGCCTGCGCGCGTATCGGGGCGGTACACTCGGTGGTCTTCGGTGGGTTTGCGGCCAAGGAACTGGCCACCCGTATCGAGGATGCCAAGCCCAAGGTGATCGTCTCGGCTTCCTGCGGTATTGAGGTCAAGAAGGTGATCGCCTACAAGCCGCTTCTGGACGAAGCCATCGAGTTTTCGAGTCACAAACCCGAAAAATGTGTCATCCTGCAGCGCCCCATGGCAACGGCCTCCATGATCGACGGCCGCGACGTGGACTGGAACGAGGGCATGGCGGCCGCGCAACCCCAGGAATGTGTCCAGGTGGCGGCGACCGATCCATTGTACATTCTCTACACCTCCGGTACGACCGGCCAGCCCAAGGGCGTCGTCCGTGACAACGGCGGCCATATGGTGGCGCTGAAATGGACCATGAAGAATATCTACGACGTGGATGCCGGTGATGTCTACTGGGCCGCCAGTGACGTGGGTTGGGTCGTGGGGCATTCCTATATCGTCTACGGACCACTGTTCAAGGGCTGCACCACGATTCTTTTCGAGGGCAAACCGGTGGGAACCCCGGATGCGGGCGTTTTCTGGCGGGTGATCGCCGAGCATGGCGTGCGCTCGCTCTTCACGGCCCCCACAGCCTTCCGGGCCATCAAGCGCGAAGACCCCGAGGGTGCGTTTATTAAAAAATATGACCTGTCCAAGTTCAAATACTTGTTCCTGGCCGGCGAGCGCTCGGATCCCGACACGATTCAATGGTCGGAAAGGAACTTGAACGTCCCGGTCATCGATCACTGGTGGCAGACCGAAACCGGCTGGGCCATCGCGGCCAACTGTATGGGGCTGCACCAGTTTCCGGTCAAGTACGGCTCACCCACCAAGCCGGCGCCGGGCTGGAACCTGCAGGTCGTGGACGCCGATTGCAACCAGGTGGCAGCGGGCGACATCGGCGCCCTGGTGGTCAAGCTGCCACTGCCTCCCGGAACCCTGCCCACCCTCTATCAGGCGGATGAACGCTACAAGGAGGCCTATCTCGAGGAATTTCCGGGATACTACAAAACCGCCGATGCCGGTTTTATCGATGAAGAAGGCTACGCCTATGTCATGGCGCGTACCGACGACATCATCAACGTGGCCGGACATCGCCTGTCCACCGGTGCCATGGAAGAAGTCCTGGCCGATCACCCGGATGTGGCCGAGTGTGCCGTGCTCGGTGTGGCGGACTCGCTCAAGGGCCAGATCCCCATCGGGTTCCTGGTGCTGAATGCGGGCGTGTCGCGTGACCATGGCGAGATCATCGCTGAAGTCATTAAAATGGTGCGCGAACGCATCGGACCGGTGGCGGCCTTCAAGACGGCCACCGTGGTTGCGAGACTGCCCAAGACCCGCTCAGGCAAGATTCTGCGGGGGACCATCCAGAAAATTGCGGACAACGACGAATACAAGGTGCCCGCAACCATCGATGATCCTAACATCCTGGGCGAGATCGAGGAGGCGCTCAATACCATCGGCCTGGCAGGATCACGCAAATAGTTCGAAAGGGTCGTATTGGAAATATCAACGCATGATAACTGACACCGGATGGCGACATTCGGTGTCAGTTATTTCGCCACCGATCGACGGTGGCGGGTTGTGATAAATCCCGTCCACGGGCACGATGACCTGTACTTTGCGTAAGTATCGGCAATCGACCGTGCCGTCGTTGTGAAGAAATTGCTTAAGAGGAGGGGCGATGAAGATTCTCAAAATTGACCATCTGGGTATCGCCGTCAACAGTATTGACGAAGGCAAGAATTTCTGGTCGGACGTTTTGGGGCTGGCATTTGAGGGTGCCGAAACGGTGGAGGCGCAGAAGGTGACCACGGCTTTTTTCCCGGTGGGGGAGAGCGAGGTCGAACTGCTGGAATCCACGGCGCCGGACGGACCGGTGGCCAAATACATCGAAAAGCGCGGTCAGGGCATTCAGCACGTGGCCTTCCGGGTCGAAAATATCGATGCGGCTCTGGATGAGCTGAAAGCCAAGGGCATTCGCCTGATCGATGAAAAGCCGCGAATGGGCGCCGGCGGCGCCAAGATCGCCTTCCTGCACCCCAAGGCCACCAATGGTGTGCTTGTGGAGTTGTGCGAACGCGATTAACCCTGATATCAGTGTAATACTGTTACTAATCGACAGGGCTGCCAGGGCCAACACCCTTTCCAGCTTATAATTCCCGTTGACATTCCCGCGGGAATTTCTTATTGCAGGTAAGAGTAACAAGATTCCACTTTAGGTAACCCGCCGAGCTGTTTTAATCTTAAAAACTTGATATTTAATGAAATATTTATTTATTTTATAGATAACTTAGTTTTCAGACGGCGCTTATGGCCGTAAAAACGACAATGACCTGACTGCGTATGGATCTAGCCACAGAACAAACATCGCTGCCGACGGTGACGGATTTACGCCCCGAGGTCAAAGCCCGCTTAGAAAAAGCTGTATTAGAAATCTTTTCCGGATCGGATTTCCACAAGGCCAATATCCGTGATGTCGCCCAGCAAGCCGGGGTTAGCTTTACCACGATCTACCGTCATTACGGCAGCAAGGAGCGGTTGCTGTTCGCCTTCGTCGATGTCTGGCTGGGCGAGTTGACCGAGCGCATCATCGACCACCTCCAGGGTATCGAGGACCTCAAGGAGAAAATGCGCAAGGTTCTCTGGCTGCAGCTCGATTACTACGAGCGCCACCAGGGGCTTGGCAAGATTATCTTCATGACCCTGCCCATGCAGACCTGGATGGCCGATCGCACCTTTCGGCAGAAACGCATGATCAACCTCTACCTGGAGGTTCTTAAAAAAGGCCAGAACGAAGGCATTCTGAATGCTAACGTCAGGGCCGGCATCCTGCTCGATTTCATGCTGGGCACGGTCCAGCGGTCTTTCGTGATGTGGGTCTCCCGAGGCCAGAAGGAAAGCCTGTCCGGACAGACCCAGGTGCTATTTGACATGATCTGGCGGGCGATCGTAACGCCTGAGGAAAACCGGTCCTGATCCAGGCCGAGTTCGGATAATCGCCCCTGTGAAACCGACAGGCGGTGCAAACGCAATTAAAGGAGCAAATCATGGCAGAACATCCCCAATTGAACCAATGGAAGGAACTGGCCGAAAAACAGATGAAGGGCAAATCAATCGACACCCTTCTCTGGGACACGCCGGAAGGCATCCCGGTTAAGCCGCTTTACACCGCCGAGGACCTCGAGAACCTGGAACACGTGAACACGCTGCCGGGTTTTGCCCCTTATGTCCGCGGACCAATGGCCACCATGTATGCCGGACGACCCTGGACCGTACGGCAGTATGCGGGGTTTTCCACGGCCAAGGAATCCAACGCCTTTTACCGCCGCAACCTGGCGGCCGGTCAGCGGGGGCTCTCGGTGGCCTTCGACCTGGCCACGCATCGCGGCTACGACTCGGATCATCCCCGGGTGTCGGGCGACGTGGGCAAGGCCGGCGTGGCCATCGATTCGGTGGAAGACATGAAGGTGCTTTTCGACCAGATTCCGCTGGACAAGATGTCGGTTTCGATGACCATGAACGGCGCGGTGCTGCCCATCATGGCGGGCTACATCGTGGCGGCCGAAGAGCAGGGCGTCCAACAGGCGCAGCTCACCGGCACCATTCAGAACGATATCCTCAAGGAATTCCTGACCCGCAACACCTACATCTACCCGCCGGTGCCCTCGATGCGGATCGTGTCGGACATCATTGCCTACTGCTCCCAGAACATGCCCAAGTTCAACACGGTCAGCATCAGCGGCTACCACATGATGGAGGCCGGCGCCAACTCGGCCCTGCAGCTGGCCTTCACCCTGGCCGACGGCGTGGAGTACGTCAAGGCGGCCATCGCGGCGGGCATGGATATCGACGCCTTTGCCCCGCGGCTCTCCTTTTTCTTCGGGATCGGGATGAATTTTTTCATGGAAATCGCCATGCTGCGGGCAGCGCGCTTCCTCTGGCACAAGCTGATCAGCCGCTTCAACCCCAAGAATCCCAAGTCGACCATGCTGCGCACCCACTGCCAGACCTCGGGCTGGAGCCTGACCGAACAGGACCCCTACAACAACATCATCCGGACCACGATCGAGTGCATGTCGGCCGTGTTGGGCGGCACCCAGTCGCTGCACACCAACTCGTTCGACGAAGCCGTGGGCCTGCCCACCGATACTTCGGCACGCATTGCGCGCAATACCCAGCTGATCGTTCAGCATGAAAGCCAGGTCTGCCATGTGGTCGACCCGCTGGCCGGCTCCTACTACGTGGAGGCGCTTACGGCCAGCCTCTACAACGCGGCCGAAAAGATCATCAACGAGGTCGAGGAACTGGGCGGTATGGCCAAGGCCATCGAAACCGGCATGCCCAAGATGCGGATCGAGGAGTCGGCCGCCCGCCGCCAAGCCCGCATCGACCAGGGGGCGGACGTGATCGTGGGCGTCAACAAGTTCCAGCTGCCGGATGAGGAACCGCTTGACGTGCTCGAAGTGCCCAGCACGGTGCGCGACGAACAGGTGGCCCGCCTGGAAGAACTCAAAGGTAAGCGCGACGAGGCCGCCGTGCAGTCGGCGCTGGCCGCCGTCACCCAGGCCGCCGAGGGCGACGCCAACCTGATGGCGGCGAGCATCGAGGCCGTGCGCGCCCGGGCCACGGTGGGCGAGGTCTCCGATGCCATCGAAAAGGTCTTCGGTCGCTACGTGGCCACGACCCAGTGCATCTCCGGTGTCTACGCCGCCGAGTTCGGGGACAGCGAGATCATCGCCTCGCTGCGCAAACGCACCGAGGATTTCGCCGCCAAACAGGGGCGGCGCCCGCGGATCCTGATGACCAAGATGGGCCAGGACGGCCATGACCGCGGTATCAAAGTGGTGGCCACGGCCCTGGCCGACCTGGGTTTCGACGTGGACATCAGTCCCATGTTCCAGACGCCCGAAGAGGCCGCCAAGATGGCCATCGAAAACGACGTTCACATGGTGGGCGCCTCCAGCCTGGCCGCCGGCCATAAGACGCTGGTGCCGGCCCTGATTGCGGAACTCAAAAAGCTGGGTGGCGGTGACGTGCTGGTGTTTGCGGGCGGGGTCATACCGCCCAAGGACTATGGCTTTCTGGCGGAAAGCGGTGTGGCCGCCGTGTTCGGGCCCGGCACCCCCATTCCGGAGTCGGCCAATAAGATGCTCAACGCCCTGGAGGGCGCTCATTGAGTCCGATCGACACGGATCGATATGTCGAGGGCGTCTTGGCGGGGAATCGCCGCCTGCTGTCCAAGGCGATCACCCTGATCGAAAGCGCCCTCGACAACCACAAGCAGGCGGCGCGGGAGGTGGTGAGCCGTTTGCTGCCCCACAGCGGCAAGGCCGTTCGCTTGGGGATCACCGGGGTTCCCGGGGTGGGCAAGAGCACTTTTATTGAAAGCCTGGGGATGTTTCTGATCGGCCGCGGCCACAAGGTGGCCGTGCTGGCGGTGGATCCCAGCTCGACGCGCAGCGGAGGCAGCATCATGGCCGACAAGACGCGCATGGAACAGCTCGCCATCCAGGCGGATGCTTACATCCGGCCGAGCCCCTCGGGCGGGACCCTGGGCGGCGTCGCCCGCAAGACCCGCGAGACGATGATCGCCTGCGAGGCGGCCGGATTCGACGTCATGATCGTCGAGACCGTGGGCGTGGGACAATCCGAAACCACCGTGGCCTCAATGGTGGACTTTTTCCTGGTGCTCATGCTGGCCGGAGCGGGCGACGAATTGCAGGGGATCAAAAAGGGGGTTCTGGAACTGGCCGATGCCATCGCCATCACCAAGGCCGATGGCGACAACGTGGACAAGGCGCTGAAAGCCCGCCAAGCCTACGCATACGCGCTGCACCTCCTGGCGCCGGCCTCCCCCGACTGGGATCCGCCGGTGCTGACCTGCAGCGCCCGGACCATGGAGGGGGTCGACCGGATCTGGGAAACCGCCATGGCGCATCGGCGGATTGTCGAATCCAGCGGGCTGCTGACCACCAATCGTCGCCAGCAGGCTCTGGCCTGGCTGCAGGATCTGGTGGACGAGGGGCTGCGGGAGCGTTTCCTGCGGCACCCCGGCATACAGGCACAACTGCCGCAGTATCAACGAGAGGTGGTCGACGGGCGCACATCACCCACGGCAGCAGCCGAAGCACTCCTTTTTTTGCTTGACAACCCTAAATCACTCTAGGATCTAAATAATTTTAGTTTTTTCTAGCCCCGACTGCATTTTGCGCCACGGCAACAGACCGCAAACCGGATTTTCGTTTTTTCGATTGGGAACATTTTAAGAGGGAAAGGATTGGTGGAATGGGTCTTACCGCAGACAGAATCAAGGATCTCAAGGAACGCCAGAAACGTCTCCTCGAGATGGGCGGCCCCAAAGCGGTCGCCAAACACAAGGAGAAGGGCAAGCTGACGGCCCGGGAACGGCTGGACTGTCTGTTCGATCCCGGGACGTTCCGTGAAATCGACATGTTCGTTACCCACCGCTGTGTCAATTTCGGCATGGAGTCGGTGGCGGTCCCTTCCGATGGGGTCATCACCGGCCATGGCCTGGTGGAGGGACGCCCGGTGTTCGCCTTTGCCCAGGATTTCACCTCACGGGCCGGCAGCCTGGGCGAAATGCACGCCAAGAAGATCTGTAAGGTCATGGATCTGGCCCTCAAGGCCGGGGCGCCCTTCGTGGGCCTGAACGATTCGGGTGGCGCCCGCATCCAGGAAGGCGTGGATGCGCTTTCCGGCTACGGCCAGATCTTCTTCCGCAATTCGGCCGCTTCGGGCACCATCCCGCAGATCTCGGCCATCATGGGCCCGACCGCCGGTGGCGCGGTCTACTCACCGGCGATGACCGACTGGATCTTCATGGTGAAGAACACCAGTTACATGTTCATCACCGGTCCGGAAGTGATCAAGTCGGTGACGGGCGAAGAGATTACCTTCGAAGAGCTGGGCGGCGCCATGACCCACAACGCCAAAAGCGGTGTGGCCCACTTTGCCGCTGAAAACGACGAGGATTGCATCGCGCGCATCCGCCAGATGCTGTCCTACCTGCCGTCCAACAATATGGAGGACCCTCCCATCGTGGCCACCGGTGACGATCCGCGTCGCAGCGCCCCCGAACTGGACGAGATCATTCCGGACAACCCCAACCAGTCCTATGACATGAAAGCGGTCATCCGGGCCATCGTGGACAACGGCGAGATTTTCGAGCCGCACGAGTTCTTTGCCACCAACATCCTGGTCTGCTTCGA
>JASFTA010000023.1:0-9483 GCA_050114115.1 Desulfobacterales bacterium
CGAGTTGGAAGAGGGGATCGAGGGGCTGATTCACGTCTCGGAAATGTCCTGGACCCGCAAGGTTCGCCATCCGTCCAAAGTCGTCTCCATCGGTGAGGAAGTCCAGGCCGTGGTGCTGGACATCAAGCCCGACAGCCGACGTATCTCGCTGGGGATGAAGCAGGTCAAGCCCAACCCCTGGGATGTGATCGCCGAGAAATACCCCGTGGGTACGACGATCGAGGGCCGGATCAAGAACATAACCGACTTCGGCCTGTTTATCGGTATCGACGAGGGCATCGACGGTCTGGTGCACATTTCCGATATTTCCTGGACCAAACGCATCAAGCATCCCTCCGAGGTCTTCAAGAAGGGGGACGTGGTGCAGGCCATCGTTCTGGATATCGAGAAGGGCAACGAACGCTTCTCGCTGGGGATCAAGCAGCTGGCCGACGATCCCTGGAAAACCGTGGCCGAGCGTTATGAAGTCGGCAAAGAGATCACCGGCACGATTACCAACCTGACGGATTTCGGCATCTTCGTCGAGCTCGAAGAGGGTATTGAAGGGCTGGTGCATGTCTCCGAGATCAGCAAGGAGAAGATCAAGACGCCGGTCGGGATGTACAACGTTGGTGATGTGATCACGGCCAAGGTGATGAACATCAACAGTGATGAACGGCGCATCGGTCTGTCCATCAAGCGCCTGGAGATGGAAGACGAACAGTCGCTCTTAAGCGAATACGTCAGCAGCATGAAGCCGGCGACTTCCACCTTTGGTGAAATTCTGCGGGAGAACCTCCAGGAAAAGCTGAACGAGGTCGAACAGCAGGAGGATGAGCAGACCCCCGAAAAGCGTGAAGATGGCTAAATAAACGGCTTAGGGGGCCCGGGGCGGGTAACCGCGGGGCCCCAGATTATTAATTCGGCAAGTTCACCCGCAACCGGCGGGGTCATTCCCCAACCACCGCAGCGTCTAACGAAGCGGTGGGGCCCTGGATCGCCCGCCGGTTGGAAATCTTCGTTGGCGCCGTGCGTCAACGGCCACCCATTCATAGATCCCCAAACCCCATGTTCTCCCGTAGACATCCGCTGCTGTTCTCCTTTTTGATCTTCTCCGGTATTGCGGCGTTCACGCTGATCGTCCTGAGTTTGATCTTTTTTCTGGGCCCCGGTGTTTCGGAATATGAAACCAGAGGCGGACGGGGCGAGGGCGAACAGGTCGGCGTCGTCGAAGTCAAGGGGCTGATTGCCGATTCCCGCGAAACCATTCGTCAACTCCGGCATTTCCGCGAGGATGAAAACATCCGGGCGATCGTGCTGCGGGTCGACTCACCCGGCGGGGTCGTGGGACCCTCCCAGGAAATCTATCGGGAGGTCATCAAGACCAAGAAGATCAAGAAGGTCATCGCCTCCATGGGCGCGGTGGCGGCTTCAGGGGGCTATTACGTCCTGGCCTCGGCCGATGGGATTATCGCCAACCCGGGGACCATCACGGGCAGTATCGGCGTGATCATGGAGTACACGAATTTCCGGGAGCTCTTCCAAAAAATCGGACTGTCGGCCGTGGTGATCAAAAGCGGTAAATTCAAGGACACCGGCTCACCCGTCCGGGACATTACACCGGAAGAAGAACGTTACCTGAAAGATTTTGTAAACCGCCTTCACCAGCAATTCGTGGCCGCCATCGCCGACGGGCGCCAGATGGCGCCGGAAGCGGTCCAGAAACTTGCCGACGGGCGCATTTATACCGGTGAGGATGCGAAAGCCCTGGGGCTTGTGGACCGCATCGGCAACCTGGAAGATGCGATTCAATGGGCCGGTCAGATGGCGGGCATCGAAGGTGATGTTACGGCCGTTTACCTGCCCGAACGCAAGATGTCCCTCCTGCGACTGCTCTCGGAAACCGCCTTGCAAAAACTGTTAGGACCGGCCGTCTATCCGGAGTGGACCGCCGGTTATATCTACACCCCTTCCCACAAATGAAGCCTAAAGGGCTGTTGAAAAACCATTCGGCGCCGCCATCGGGGTCGGTATCGCAATCGACTCGCAGCAAGTGATTACGGCCATACGCAGGCGGCGTTTCGATCCCGATACCGACCCTGATGCCTGGTAAACACAAACCAAAAAGCATCTTAAGAATAGGATTTGGGTTTCAGCGACGGCGGCCCTGAGAAGGCGGGATCTCGATACCGATACCGAGAGCGACGCCGATACCGATGTCCGCTAAACGAACAGGCTGACGTCCCCGGCACCCTCGCGGATAATTTCGGGGATGTCGTCGATCAGCGCGATGACACTGGAGGGGATTCCGGAGACCGGTCCGCTGTCGATGACCGCCGCCAGACGCGGACCGAAATAGTCATGGATCAGGGAGGCATCACTGAAGACGCTGCCGTCCGGCCGGGTGGCGCTGGTGGTTAGGATGGGATTGCCCAATTCGCGCACCAAGCCGATGCACAGGGCGTGGTCCGGTACCCGGATACCGGCGGTCTTGCGCCGTGTGAGCATCATCTTGGGAACCTCCCGCGAGCCCTCCAGCACGAAGGTATAGGGGCCCGGCAGAAGGCGTTTCATGGTTTTGTAGGCATAATTGGAGACCTTGGCATAGCGGCTGATGTTTTTCAGATCGGAGCACATGAAACTGAAGGGCTTCTTTTTGTCCCGCTGTTTGAGTTGGTAGGTTTTTTCGATGGCCTTCTTATTGGTGATGTCGCAACCGATGCCGTAGACCGTATCGGTGGCATAGGCCACCACGCCGCCCTGTTTGAGGATTTGGGCCACGCGGGTCACCAGGCGCATCTGCGGGTTGGTAGGATTGATTTTTAGGAGCATAATCGTTTCGACCAGGGGGCGGCTGGTTAAGACACGCTTGCGACCATCGGAACGCCATAAATTTTCGTCGCCGGCGACAGACACCCTGGCCTCCGGGTAGGCACGAAAGCATAATGATTCGGACCGGTTTGCGAAGAGCCATGATTATATCGGGCGCCGGAGCTTGTCAAGCCGACAAAAAAGGGTTTGCGAATCAGCGGGCCATTTGTTAATGAGCCGGTTTAAAATTCGCGCCGCATACTGACACCGGCGCGGATCACGGAACCGAGCGCCAAGGCCCAACCGCTCACTTGCCGGAGGAACCATGATCAAAATCACGCCAGAGGAAGCCTATTCCTTTGATGACGTCCTGCTGATGCCCAATTACTCCGATATCGTGCCCAAGGATGTGACGGTTGCTACACGACTGACCCGCAACCTGGATTTGACCATTCCCCTGGTGAGCGCGGCCATGGATACGGTCACCGAAGCGGATACGGCCATATGCATGGCGCGTGAAGGGGGTATCGGTTTCATTCATCGCAACATGAGCATCGACAGCCAGGCCAAGGAGGTCGACAAGGTCAAGAAATCGGAGAGCGGCATGATTGTCGACCCGGTGACGATCGCTCCGGAACGGCCGGTGCATGAGGTTCTGGAGGTCATGTCCAGCTATCGCATTTCCGGTGTGCCGGTTACGATGGGCGACAAACTGGTGGGCATCGTCACCAACCGTGATCTGCGCTTTGAAACCAATCTCGACCGACCGGTTTCCGAAGTGATGACCAAAGAAAACCTGGTCACCGTCTCCGAAGGCATTACCTTGGAGGAGTCCAAGAAACTGCTGCATGCACATCGGATTGAAAAGCTCCTGGTGGTGGACCCAAACGGCCGGCTGGCCGGTATGATCACCATCAAGGATATCGAAAAGATCAAGAAGTATCCCAACGCCTGCAAGGACAGCCTGGGACGCCTGCGGGTCGGTGCGGCGATCGGGGTGGGGCCCGACATGCTGGAGAGGACCCAGGCGCTGGTCGGGGCCGGGGTGGATGTGGTGGTGATCGACACCTCGCACGGCCATTCCAAAAACGTTATCGCGGCCGTCAAAGCGATCAAGGCGACCTTCAGCGAATTGGAGTTGGTTGCCGGCAACGTGGGTACGGCCAAGGGCGCCGAGGATCTGATCACCGCCGGCGTGGACGGTGTCAAAATCGGCATCGGCCCGGGATCCATCTGTACGACGCGAATCGTGGCCGGTATCGGGGTGCCGCAACTCACCGCGATTCTAAATTGCCGCTCGGTGGCCGCCAAGACCGGTGTGCCGTTGATCGCCGACGGCGGGGTCAAGTACTCCGGGGATATCACCAAGGCCCTGGGGGCCGGGGCGCACGTCGTGATGATCGGCGGGTTGTTTGCGGGTACCGAAGAGAGCCCGGGCGAGACCATTCTGTTCCAGGGCCGCAGCTACAAACTCTATCGCGGCATGGGGTCGCTGGAAGCCATGAAAAAAGGCAGCAAGGACCGCTATTACCAGTCCGACGACGAGGCCGCGGACAAGCTTGTCCCGGAGGGTATCGTCGGGCGGGTTCCCCATCGGGGGTCCCTATCGGCCAACCTGCACCAGTTGATCGGCGGCCTCAAGGCCGGTATGGGGTATGTCGGCTGCCGCACCCTGGAAGAACTCCGCGAAAAAGCCCGTTTCGTGAAGATCTCCGCGGCCGGTCTGCGCGAAAGTCATGTTCACGATGTGATCATCACCAAAGAGGCCCCCAATTACCGGGTGGAATAGCCTCGTGGTCGACCCACAAAGGGTCGGCCTGGTTATGACGCGCCCCGCTGATCACGGCCTTGTCTGCCGCCCCGGATATAACCGATTTGTCTTCCGGCCCGACGGCATCTCCGCGGCACGGGAGAGGATTCAAACCCAAGTGCGTCTGCGACCGCGGCCGAAAACACGCGCCGGTTAGTCGCACGCAAGCCCTTTAGGAGTATCAGGTTCATGCCGGCCCCTGCCGCCGATTTTGTTCACCTGCACGTCCACACCCAATACAGTCTGCTGGACGGTGCCATCCGGATCGATCCCCTGCTGGATCAGGCCCAGGCCTACGGGATGGAAGCCGTTGCGATCACCGACCACGGCACCATGTTCGGTGTTCTGGAGTTTCACGAAAAAGCCAAGAAAGCCGGCCTGCGGCCCGTCCTGGGCTGTGAGATCTACGTCGCCCCGCGGACGATCAATGACAAAACCCCCGAGGATGCCAAGGGTTTGAGGCACCTGGTGCTGATTGCCGAGAATCAGGAAGGCTACCGCAACCTGTGCAAGCTGGCCTCGATTGCCCAACTCGAGGGCTTTTACTACCGGCCGCGGATCGACAAGCAGCTTTTGGCCGAACACAGCCGGGGATTGATCGGCCTGACGGCTTGTTTGCACGGCGAAATTCCCATGCATATCAAGGCCGGGCGGATCGAAGCGGCCGAAGAAAGCGCCCGTTGGTATCAGCAGGTGCTGGGCGAGGATAACTTCTTCCTCGAAGTGCAGCACAACGGGATTCCGATTCAGGAGACGGTCAACGCAGCCCTGCGCGAGATAAGTGCCAAATTGTCGATTCCGCTGGTGGCCAGCAACGACTGCCATTACCTGCAGAAAGAAGACGTGCGCGCCCATGATGTCCTGCTCTGCATCCAGACCGGCAAGACCGTGCATGAATCCAACCGCTTCAAATTCTCCACCGATCAGTTGTATTTCAAAGCCCCCGGCGAAATGACGGCCTACTTCCGCGACTACCCCGGGGCCGTTGAAAATACGGTTAACATCGCCCGGCGCTGTGCCTACGAGTTCGACTTCTCCTATCACTTTCCGCAGTTTTCCGCGGCCGCCGATCTGACCACCGAGGAGATTTTCGAGCGGACGGTGCGCCAAGGCTTTGCGGCCCGGTTGGCCAAAATCCGCGAGAAGTATCCGCAGCGCGATCTCGACGCCTATACCAAGCGGCTGGACTACGAAATTTCCGTGATCACGGAGATGGGCTTCACGGGCTATTTTCTGATTGTGGCCGACTTCATCCGTTTCGCCAAGGAGAACGGCGTGCCGGTTGGCCCCGGGCGCGGTTCGGCCGCGGGCAGCATGGTGGCCTACGCCATGGGCATCACCGATCTGGATCCCATCGAACATGGCTTGATTTTCGAGCGGTTTCTCAACCCGGCGCGTATCAGCATGCCGGACATCGATGTGGATTTCTGCATCAACGGTCGTGAAAAAGTGCTCGAATACGTCAGCGCCAAATACGGCGGCGGCGACTATGTGGCCCAGATCATCACCTATGGAAAGCTCAAGACCCGCGCGGTCATCCGGGATGTTGGCCGCGCTCTGGATATTCCCCTTAAAGAGGTCGACACCATCGCCAAAATGGTTCCCGACGTCTTGAATATCAAGCTGGACGAAGCCATCGCCCGCGAGCCGAAGTTCAACGAACTGGCGGCGGCCCGGCCCGAAATTGACGATCTGCTTAAAATCTGCCGGGTTCTGGAGGGTTTGCCGCGGCATGCCTCCACCCATGCCGCCGGCGTAGTGATCGGCGACAAGCCCCTGGTGGAGTATCTGCCGCTTTATCGGGGTAAGAAGGGGGAAGTGGTGACCCAGTTTGACATGAAACATGTCGAACTGGCCGGGTTGGTCAAATTCGATTTTCTGGGCCTGCGCAATCTGACGGTGATCGAGAACACCCTTCAGTTGATCGCCGCGCAGCAGCAGCCCGTGCCCGACATGGTCAACATCGACCTGGACGATCAGGCCACCTTCAGCCTGCTGTCCCGCGGCGATACCACCGGGGTCTTTCAACTGGAAAGCGCCGGCATGAAAGATTTACTGGTGCGACTCAAACCCGCCAGTTTCGCCGACATCACGGCCCTGGTGGCGCTCTATCGGCCCGGGCCGCTGGACAGCGGCATGGTGGATGACTTCGTCGAGCGTAAACATGGCCGCAAGGCGGTCGAATACCTGCTTCCGGAACTGGCGCCGATCCTGGAAGAGACCTACGGGGTGATTCTCTACCAGGAGCAGGTTATGAAGATTGCGGCGGTCCTGGCCAATTACACCATGGCCAAAGCCGACGATCTGCGCAAGGCCATGGGGAAGAAGATTGCGGAGAAGATGGCCGAGCACCGGCAGTTCTTCATGGACGGGGCTAAGGAAAACCAGATCCCGGAAGACAAGGACGGCACCGTCTTCGACTTGATGGAGAAATTCGGCGGCTACGGCTTCAACAAGTCCCACAGTGCGGCCTATGCGTTGATTGCCTACCAGACCGCCTATCTCAAAGCCCACTACCCGGTGGAATTCCTGGCGGCGCTGCTGACCAGCGAGATGCATTCCACCGACGGAGTCGTCAAGTTCATGGCCGAATGCCGCAGCCATGGGATCGATGTACGGCCGCCGAATATCAACCAGAGCGGGATCACTTTTGCCGTCGAGCAGGGCCAGATCCGCTATGGTTTGGTGGCCGTCAAGAATGTGGGTGAAGCCGCGATCGAAGCCATTGTAGCCGAGCGCGAGGCCAACGGTGTCTTCGCCTCGCTGTTCGATTTTTGCTCCCGGGTCGATCTGCGGCGGGTCAACAAGCGCGTGATCGAAAGCCTAATCCATTGCGGGGCCTTCGACGACACGGGCGCCAAACGCTCACAGATGATGGCCGCGCTGGAAGATGCCCTGGAGTACGGCCAGCGGGTGCAAAAGGAAAAAGCCGACCCCCAGATGGGGCTTTTTGGCACCGTCGAATCCGCGCCGACCCTCAACGCCCCGGAACTGCCGCCGATCGAGGAGTGGGAGGCGCGTCACGCCCTGGCTTTGGAAAAAGAGGCCCTGGGCTTTTATCTCAGCGGGCATCCCCTGGATCGCAATCTCGAGACCCTCGAGAAGTTTACCAATGCGAATGCGATTTCGATCAAGGAATTGCCGGACGAGGCCCCTGTGCGTATCGGCGGCTTGATCAGCGGCATCCGCCGGCTGCGCACCAAGAGGGGCGATCAGATGGCGTTCGTCCAGATCGACGACCTCCAGGGCACGACCGAATTGATCGTTTTTCCCGAGGCCTACCGTGAGAGCGAGGCGCTGCTGGTCGAGGACCAAGCGGTGCTGGTTCAGGGGCAGGCACAGAAGGAGGAAAACGCGGTCCGGGTGGTGGCCGAAAAGATCGTCGCCATGGACCGGGCCGAGGAAACCTGGACGGCCAGCGTCCACATCACCCTCGACAGCGCCATGGTCACCGCGGATATGCTCGAGCGCCTGCACCAGTTGCTCCGGAAGCACCGCGGCAGCTGCCGGACTTTCCTGCACCTGCTCAACGGCCAGCAGTCGGAAACCGTCATCGCCGCCGAGGACATGGCGCTGAAGGCCGGCGCCGCTCTCGACCGCGAAGTCGGCGCCCTCCTGGGCTATGCCGCGGTCAAGACCGTCTGCTCACCGGTGGTCGCCACCAACGGCGAGAGCCGCGGCCGCCGTCGCAAACCTTACCGCAGCTAAAAGCTTACCGGCCGGCCCGCTTGGCGTCCGCCGCGAACTTCAAGGCCCCCGTGCCATCCAACCTTAGTGTCCATTCCGATCGGTATCGGTATCGCTATCGGAATTGGGTTCGAAACGGCGCCCCTCGGATTGACTTGAACAAGATGGGGCCTCTCGATCCCGATAGCGACCCCGATGGCGATACCGAATGCGTTTTCAATCGCAATGCGGGCGACGGATGTGCGGACCGATTGACATCCCGCCGCAGGGCGGGCGCCTGAACAAAAGTCTTCCCTTGGGATGAAGATGTCTTCGCTGATGACCACGACTTCCTAAGGCTGTCTAATCGACGTCCTGTTGAAATGTGTTGGCGTCGGCCGTCAGGGCATGGGTTTGCGCAAAAGCCCGCCGGGCCTGGTCCTGGAAACGATGGATCCCGTCGGTATACCGGGGCGAGTAATGAAAGATGGTAAAACGCTTGACACCGGCCCGGGCCGCGATCTCGCCGGCCTGTCCGGCGGTGAGATGTTTTTTCGCCAGGGCTTGGGCGTGATCTTCATTCAAAAAGGCACTTTCGATGTAGAGGTGGTCGGCCCCCCGGGCCAGGTCCGCGATCCGGCGCCGGTTGTCTTCGTGGCCGGCCACATCGGTGACGTAGGCAATTTTCTGCCCGGGGGTGATGCGGGCAATCCGTTCGGCCAACTCACCCAGTCGGTAGGTGGCCCTTGCGCCGGGAAGCCTGCGGCGGGGGGCCTCGATGATACTTTGCGGATCGGAACGGTCGTAGAGGGCCTGCTTGAAGTCCTGCAGCCAGGGGCCGGTATCCAGTCCCAGGGCCTGTAGCGCATCGGCAACGACATTGATGTGAAAGGCCTCTTCCAGGCAAAACCCCAGGCAGGGGATCCCGTGATCCAGGATGGCGGTTTTGACTTGCAGTGATGTCTCGTTGAGCAGACAAGGATCGAAAGGCGATTGGCGCGCCGGCTGCTGCGGACGGAAACCGTTACGGCAATCGTAGGTCTGTTGCCGCAGACCGCCCGCGGTGACCTCGGTGGCGATCAGCCGCAGCGCTTCACGGTAACGGGCGACCAGATTCCAGTTATAGGCGGCGAGTTTGCCCTCGATATTGGCCAGAAAACCCGCCGGTCCGAAACAGAAGAGGGTCTTGGCCCTTCCCAGGAAAAGACGCAGCAGGT
>JASFTA010000024.1:0-9462 GCA_050114115.1 Desulfobacterales bacterium
AGGCCTTCCGTAAAGTCGATCAGCGGTGTTTTGTCTCTCTGCGGGAGTTGATCCAGGGTCGTGATGATGTTGGCGGGCAGTCGGGTGTACCTGATACGGGCAGGCGAAACCGGTTGTAACTGCTGTCGATGGAACTGTTGGATATGAGCGCCCCTGTCGTCATTGGAATTGAATAATCGATACCGTTCGGTAAGATTTTTTTTCGGATCCAAACCAATCGTCGCCAAGGACCTTCTTGGGGAATGCCGTGAGACGCTATCGGATTGAAGCAATTGGGTCAAAACAGCTTGGCGACCGTCTCCCGCATTCATCAACATCTGAAGATCGGCTATTGCGTTGGAATCAATCATTTTCCCTTTCCTGAATCAACGACCAACAAGCTATTTAAGCAAAAGGCGTACCAGGTATAAGTTGAATGTAAAAATAGTAAAAAGAACAAACAGTTCCGAGATTGGTTGGCAATACTTAGGGGCAAAATTTGCCGCATTCCTCTCGGGAAACTGCTCATTGTCAAGGACTTGACACCCTAGCCGTCATCCCGACGGTATTTAAAGCGCGGCATCGACCTGGCCGATATAGGCTTTGAAGGCATCAACTTGAACGTCAACGACAGGAAATCAAAAAAAAAGGTCGGCCCTATGGATCATATTGCGAATCTCACGTTTACGCCCGGCCGCCAGATGGGATTGTGGTGCGGGGACGATGAATTGAAACGGATCAAGGAAGCCGTTGGCAGCGCGCTGCACGTCGGTCATGATCGCCTCAACGAGATCGCCCTTGAAGACATTGAGGTCGAGCGGGACGCGCAACAACGTATCTTTAGCATGCTCTATGATCTGACCATGGTTGCCGCCGTTAGCGGGGATACCGATGGCACTGATAGTGCGCAACATGGCGTGCCCTGTACCGGTTTCTGGATCGAAGGGACGCTGGAACTGATTTTGCATGCTTGGAATGACTATCAGTCGAAGACCATTGTGATCCCCTCATCAGAATGGTTTTTGAGGGAAGATATCATCGTCCACTAATATTAAGATGACACGCGTGACGGTGTCGGGCAGGGGGTATGCAAAACAAAATTGATTTCCGTGCGATTTGCGATCAATTGGAAGACGGCTTGCTCGTGGTTCAGGACAAAAGGGTGGTTTATGCCAACCGAACGGTAAGCGAACGGGTCGGTCTTGCCGGCAAGCAAATCCTGACCATCCCCCCCGCCGCCTATTTAACGATGGATCTTGATCCGGTTGAGCGCCGAAAATGCTATGACGCCCAGGGCGATGCTGGCGTGGTTGAAGAGTCGCGCATCAAGGGTGCCGACGGCCAGTGGATCGATGTCGAAATAACAGGTCAAAAGCTGGAATGGGCTCGGAGCTTCGCTGAGTTGCTCATCATCCGGGAAATTACGGAACGCAAACGAATCGAGGAGGAACTGCGCAACGCCCGCCATTTGGAATCGATTGCGGCCCTGTCCGGCGGCATCGCGCACGACTACAACAATCTGCTGACGGCCATCATGGGCAACATCTCGTTGTGCATGACAAGCCTGCCGGCGGACAGCCCTCAGCATGATTGGCTCGACCAGGCCCAGGATGCGGCCCTGATCGCCAAGGAATTGACCAGTCGTCTGATCACCTTTTCCAAGGGTGGAACACCGCAGAAGGAAACCGTGGCACCGGCGGAATTGATCGAAGGGGCCACTGAATTTGCGCTGAGCGGCTCAAATATCGAAGTCCACTACGATTTGCCGGAACAACTCTGGCACATGGATGTCGACCGCGTGCAGGTCGGCCAGGCCCTGCACAACATCGTGATTAACGCGCGCGAGGCCATGCCCGAGGGCGGCGATTTGTATGTCAGCGCATGGAATGAACTCGTAACGGCCCAAACGCCTGGCCCGGCCCCCGGACGCCATGTGGTCATATCGATACAGGACAACGGCCAGGGAATCGCGCCCGAAACCCTTAATCGAATCTTCGATCCCTATTTCACCACCAAGGAAATGGGCACCGACCGTGGGTTGGGGCTAGGCTTATCGATCGCCAATTCGATTATCGACAAACACGGCGGCGCCATTGGCGTGGCCTCGGAAATCGGCATGGGCGCGCGGTTCAGCATTTATATGCCGGCATCGGATAATCCGATTACATCCCCGCCAACGGAAGAAATCGGTCCGATGCGTTGCAGTTGCCCCCATACGGGACGCATTCTCGTCATGGACGATGAAGAGATGATCCGTAATCTGGTGGGCAATATTCTTACGCGTTTGGGCTACGAACCAGCTTTCGCCCGCCACGGTGATGAAGCGATCGAGCTTTACCGCCAAGCACTTTCCGAAAACAATCCTTTCGATGCCGTCATTCTGGATCTGACCGTCAAAGGCGGCCGCGGCGGCAAGGAGACCATCCAAGAACTCGTGACCATTGACCCGGCTGTGCGCGGCATTGTTTCAAGCGGATATGCCAATGATCCCGGGGTGACCGATTATCAGGATTACGGTTTCTGCGCCGTGGTGGCCAAGCCATACCGCATCAAGGATATCAGCGATCAGTTGGAACGGGTATTAGGACGGCGCGAGGTCCTTGTCGGCGAACGTGACGAAGCATCCGAATGAAGGTTGCGGCACGGGTTTGCGGAAGGGGAGGGCTGTCGGCACGACGTTGACAGAAATAGGATTTTGCCGTTATAAATTTAAGAACAGCGTGGCGTCGGTGCGACCCGACAAGCCCCCGCGCAAGAGTTGATGCGGCCGGCGCCATGTTCACGCTGAGACGGGGAGATAAGCATGCCTGACGGTTTAGATGTTATTGTTGTCGATGACGATCCCGCGGCCTGTCAAATGATTGCCGAAAGCGTGGAAGGCTTCTATAGTTGGGGCCAAGTGCGATCGTTTGAGGACACCGATGAGGCCATTCTGTATTGCTTGAGTTGCCGCCACGGTGTTGCCATATTCATCGTGGATGTATTCCTGGGGGGGCAAAGCGGCTTTTTCTTTCTGGATGCCGTGGAAAAGAAATTTCCTTCGGCTCACGAAGACGCCATTATCGTGACGGGCAATGCCAGTGACGACGTGGTCAACATGTGTATGGCCTCCAATGTCCATCATCTCCTGGAAAAACCTTTGCGGCCTTATGCCCTGCAGTTTGCCGTGCGGGCGATCGCGGAGAAATACGTCAATTTTGCCAAACGCCTGCTTGACGATCAAGATTTTGCCCGAAGCATTGCGGGACTGAATTGCTACGCCGGTTGAATTCAGAACAATATGGACGATTACGGTAAAATTCTCGGCGGGAAGGTTGGGGAAACCTTTCAATATCTCAAGGATAAAGGCGTTCTGATCAAAGTTGCGGTCAAAGCGGCCGGTTTTGAAAACGTTACGGTGTTGACGGAACTGGAGCACCAAGGTCACAATCCGCGCTTCCAGATCGATCCCCCCGAGGAACTAAGCGACGCTCTTTATCTCACCAAGCAAACCAAGCTCTATTTTGAATTCAACGGGGAAGACCAGTTGCTCTACAACTTCGAGTTGGACATCGAAAACTGGCAGGGCGATTTCTGGTTTCCGCTGCCCCCGGAAATCAAACGCATCCAGCGGCGTCGGAATTTTCGATTGCCGGCCCCAATGGGAACCTCCCTTACCCTGCGTCAGATGGTGCCGCCGATTAAACTGCTGGTCTTGGATTTCAGTCTGGGCGGGCTGCTCTGCATGGTCGAGACGGTCCGGTTAGACCAAGGCAAACGCCAGCGGTTGTTAAAAGGCCGCACCTTTAACAATCTCGATCTGACCTTCGAAGCGGAAGAGGGCGATACCATCATCCGCATCCTGCGCGCCCGCATCGTCCGGACGGGACGCAACCCCAAGAACAAACACGACCAATACGCCTTCGAGTTTATCCTCATCGACCGGGCCGAAGAAAAGAAATTGACCCATCTGCTTTACGGGATGCAGCGCAAGCTATTGCGGCGGCGTGTGGTCTTGGAGGAGTAGAAGCGGTTTCCAAACCCCACCTAGGGTCCATCCGTATCGGTTTTAAGCGCTTTCCCCTGCCGAGGCCATGACCTTGCGAACATAATTGCGGGTTTCCGGATAAGGCGGCACACCCTTATAGCGCCTGACGGTGCCGGGGCCGGCATTGTAGGCGGCCAGGGCCTTGCGCAGGTCGCCATCAAAACGATCCAGCATTTTCTTCAGGTAGCGGCTTCCGCCATCGATATTTTGCGCGATGGCAAACGGGTCGCGGACCCCCAGTTCGCGGGCGGTATCCGGCATTAGCTGCATCAATCCCTGGGCGCCGGCGGGGGATACGGCCCGGGGGTTGAAATTGGATTCATGCCGGATGACGCTGCGGATCAGATTGGCCGGAAGGCCGTAGCGCTTCGAGGCCGTGGCGATGGCCTGATCGATGGCTTGCGGGTTGACGGGCTTGCGATTAGCCGCGTGGGTCTGTGCTGGGCCTTGAGGCCGTGTCCCCGGGTCGGTGAGGATGGTGTTCCGATCGTCGTCCGCTGAGGGTGAGGTGGGTGCCGCCGAGACCGCCTCTGATTGGGGGCGTTTATCGGAAAGGGCAAATGGCGGGCCGATGGGGATGGCCCGGCGCCGGTAATCCTGGATCGTTAGACCTTGCTCGCCCCGGCCGGCCGAACGCTCGCTACGCGCGCAAGCGGACTGAACCAGCCGACGGAAGGTTGAATCGTTTTGTGTGTGCCGTATCACGGCACGCAGTTCTGAGCGACCCTGCCGTTCCCAATAAGCCCGGATCGTAGTGGGGGGGGTACGAATCAAACGTCTCTCCTCAATCAGCAGTAATCGCCTCTCTGAAAACGCTCCATCTCCATTCGCGCTATCGTGAGGCCCTCCTTGAGCACGGGAAACAGCTTGCCATCCGGCGGCAGGTTGTTCGCCAGGCCACTCAACTGTCGGCATTGATAATCGATGTGGCTCAAATCCCGCTCCAGCATTCGTAGGCTGAAACGCCCATCGCCCAGACGCTCCTGGTAGGTGGTGAGGGCGCCCAGAAGGTCTTCAAAACTTTTAACGGCGGCCTGTTCCGGCGGCAGCGGCCCGATAGACACGGCCCCTGCAGCCGGGGCCCGGGTAACCGATAGGGAATTTGAAATCCGGTTAGGGCCCACAGACGCCTGTAGGCTTTGATCGAATAACGAACGAAAAGTCTTGCCGTCAGCAGGCTCCGATGACGCCGTGCGGGTCTTGATATGCGGGGTGGGATGATCATTTTCGATTTTCATTGGCCGAAAGCTCCTCTATCGTGCATTTGCTTGGGCACTCGGATTAAATTTCGCAAATAGGTAGAGCAAACATCATGCCAAGCCAATCTTCCCATCCCGGGCAATCGTGTTCGGAATGATGCAACAATACAGCAGGTTAAGACCTGATGGCATGCGCGTTGACCAGCGATGAAGGCGCTGCGGGGCAGCAATTGCCGATTTCTAAGATTCAGGCGGCAAAAAATGCCGCCGGCAACCGGCAACCGGCGACCGAGCGGCTATGCGAGCGGGCGGCCATAAAAGGCGGCAGGCCGCGGAACCATGTAAAACCCGGACGCGGATGAACCATCAATTCCCGCGTCACCCGGCTACAGGGCGAACGCCCTGTTTTTGCCTTCTTGTTTGGCCTGGTAGAGGGCTTTATCGACCCGGGCGATCAACGCCTCGGTGTCGTCGCGGCGTTCACGCGCGGTAACACCGATACTGACGGTGATCGACAGGGGCGGCGCATCGTCGTCGTCCAGTGTGTAGCGGGTCTGGGCAATTTCCTTGCATAACTGTCGCGCTTTTTTAGTGGCATTGCGGCGCGAAGCGCCCGGAAGGAGAATCACAAATTCTTCACCACCGTAGCGCGCCAGGAAATCATCACTGCGGATCATCTGGCGGCACACGTCGGCCAGGGCCAGAATGACCCGATCGCCGATGGGGTGTCCGTAGGTGTCGTTGATGTATTTGAAATCGTCGATATCCAGCAGTAAAATCGAAAACCCGCGGCGCTGAACATCGTTGTGATCCAGCAGCGCCTTGATCTGCTCGTCGAAAGCCCGCCGGTTGTAGACCCCGGTCAGACCATCCCGCATGGATTCTTCCTTGACGCTCTGCAATTCCGCTTTCAGGGTCGCGACCCGACTGGAAAGACTGGCAATGCGAATCTGTTCGTCGGCCTGTTTGGCTTGAACGGTTGCACGCAAGCTTTGCACCTCTCTTTCGAGGGCTGATTTGATTTTGCGAATGTCATCGAGTCGCGTGATCTGTTCAATTTGTTCGCCTTTTTCCAAAATCTGGCGGTGGTAGGCGTCATTTTCCGAATTGATCGAAGCCATGGCCCGGGTCAGCAGATCGATGATATTGCGCAGTTCGCGATCGCGTTCTTCTAAATACGCTTTCTGATGATCGATATAGGCGGTCACCGTTGATTTGTGGCGGTTGAAAGTGCGGTTAATGCGCTTGGCGCTGGTTTGTTCGAAAAATTGTTCACCAAAGCGATCCAGGGCGCGTCGAAATCCCTCCCCATCGATATCGCTGATGTCCATCGAAAAGTCTTTGAGGTGCGTCAGAAGGGTTCGAATGACCTGGGCATAGGCGTCGAAGCGCTGCTCCAGATCCTTCAACTGCCTGGCACATTCCGCGATACGACCATCGGTGGCGTTGCGTTTTCGTAATCCAAACATGGCCTTTGGCTCCTCCCGCCCAACGGCGGCAGGCCGTCACAGGCAACCTTCGGTAACCCTAAACCGAAGGGACTGCGCGGATGCACGCCGTTTTAAAATGAATTGTCAACTCCGACGCATCTGGGTCCTGGCTTATTCATCGCCCGAAAAACAATTCCACTTTAAGCGAACGCTCGGCCGGTTGCGGGATGCCGCGTCAAAGCGATGACAGCGCTGCTTGAAATTTGACAAACCCGGGCCGTTCAGGCTGCCGCCGAATCACAGCCAAGCACCCTGCCTGTGCACAGCGCAAGGCGAAACTCATAAAAACTTAGTGATGACAGGTGGTTCGATGGTCAGGTCCAAGCGAGCGCCGCAGGGCCAGGAGAGGCTTCAGGCGAATGCGCTATGGTTTCCAATGGCATACGAATTGCAGAAATTCTTGGCGCAACGCGTCTCATTTAAGAAAACTTGATAATTAATCTATATATTACAAATCCTTAGCGAATAATATGTCATTTACGTCCCCATCAACAGAAAATCGATCAAAGCCTGACGAAGTGACGCGTTGTGCCCTTATTGCCGATGCCGAGGCACGAAACCGCAGACATACGGCCGATATCCTACGAAATTACGGTTGGGCTGTTGAGACCGTCGCTACCGCCCAGGCCGTCCAGGAACTTATCGTCCGTAAAGCGTTCCACATGGCGCTGATCGATTCAGCTTTGGCGGGTAACGATGGTTTTCAGTTGCTGGAGCGCATCAAAAGCCTGCGGCCTGATGCCGACATCATCCTAACCGCATCGATGCCAGATGTTGATGAAGCCGTCGAGGCCATCCGCCGCGGGGCCATCGATTACATGACCCACCCGGTGGCCGTCGAACGCCTGCTCGCCTGCATCGAACACCTCGATGGGCGGAGCATGCGGGCCTCCGCCGATCAATCAACGCGGGCGGCGCGGGCCCACGGCGCTAAAACATTCATCAGCGGTAATCCGGAGATGCTTGAATTGCTCGAGGCGGCCAAAATGGTCGCCGGTACCAAAGCCACGATATTGATCACCGGAGAAAGCGGTACCGGCAAGGAAGTGCTTGCCGCTCACATTCACCGTGTCGCCGATAAGGCGGACCTGCCCTTCGTGGCCGTGAACTGTGCAGCCTTGCCGGATACGCTGATCGAAAGTGAACTTTTCGGACACGAAAAAGGCGCCTTCACGGGAGCGACCCAACGCAAAATGGGTAAATTTGAGCAGGTCGGGGAGGGCACTCTGGTTCTGGATGAAATCGGCGATATGCCATTGGCCCTGCAGCCCAAGATCTTGCGTGTTTTGCAGGAAAGACGAATCGAGCGCCTGGGCGGCGCTGGAGATCGGCCTTTTAATGGGCAGGTTGTCGCCATCACCAATCAGGATCTCGAAGCGGCCGTTAAAGACGGACGGTTTCGTGAAGATCTCTACTATCGCATCAATGTCGTGCCACTTCATTTGCCGCCCTTGCGCGCGCGTCCCGACGATGTCCCGTTGCTGGTGCAGTATTTCATCTCCCAATATGCATCCCGCTACCAAAAAAACCTGGAAACGCCGTCACCAAGCATCTTGGAGCGAATGGCCGCCGAGGAATGGCGGGGCAATGTGCGCGAACTCGAAAACCGAATCGAACGGGCGGTTTTGTTGAGTCGCGGCCCACAACTGGACGATGAACTCCTGCGGGGCAATGGACCGACCATACCGACTCCGGATGATGCGGCGGTTATCCAAGCGGGGCTTTCCGTCAAGGGGATGGAAAAGATTTTGATCTGTAAGACCATGCACGCTGTTAACCACAACCGGACGCGGGCTTCTGAGCTTCTGGGAATCAGCATTCGCACGCTGCGCAACAAGCTCAAAGAATACCAGACCAGTCACCCAGACTTCCAAGGGGAAGCACGACCATGAAAGCGGACTTGATTTTTGGAAATACGCTGGCGCTGCTGGAGCGATCTCTCGATCTGCGCGCCGACAATCAAAAATTGATCGTATCCAACCTCGCCAACCTGGACACGCCCAACTACAAAGCGTTCAAAATGATGGTCGCCGAGCAGATGGAACGCACCGCCATCAGCGGGGCCCCAATGCCCATCGCCCGCACCCACAGCGGCCATATGGCACCCCGCACCGGCCACATGGATACCGCGGCCGTCGAACGCGTCGAATCCAATCCGCGCTCCATCCGCGGTGACGGCAATACGGTCGAGTTGGAAACGGAAATGGCCAATCTGGCCGAGAACACGCTGCTCTACAATACGGCCACGCGCATTGTCGCCAATAAATTCAATTTGCTTAAAAGTGTGATCAAAGGAGGAGCCTGATCATGAGTTTTATTGATGCCCTTCGCGCCAGCGGATCTGGGCTGACGGCCCAGAGCTTGAGAATGAAACTGATCGCCGGCAATCTGGCCAATCGGCACACCACCCGCACGCCGGAAGGCGGACCTTATCGTCGCAAGGAACCGATTTTTGCCGCCTTGCCGCAGGGCCGCAATTTTCACGAGATGCTCAGGGCCCAGCAGGAGGGGGGACTCATCGAGGTCGAGGCGGTCGAAATCATTGAGGACGATCGCGAGCCGATCTACCGCTACGATCCCGACCATCCCGATGCCGACGAAAGCGGGCGGGTGGCCCTGCCCAATATCAGCCTATCAGAGGAAATGGTGAACATGATCTCCGCCACGCGCAGTTTCGAAGCCAACGTGGCCGCCATCAAGGCCACCAAGAACATGGTCAACAAAGCACTCGAAATAGGACGCTAAGCCATGACGGAAATCAACATAC